>RBKG01000212.1 GCA_003640335.1 Porphyromonas sp. | reverse complement strand
GCTCTTATCGGAATAAGGAGGCTGTATGTCTTGGGAGGAATCCCATTTAGAGGCAACAGCGATTTAGAGTAGATAAAAAAGATATATCGTGATAAAGTTTATGAGTTTATCAAGTGGTAGCAGTGGCAACTGTTACTACTTGGCTAGCGATGAAGGAGGCTTGCTGATTGATGCCGGTATTCCTGCACGCAGTATTGCGAAGGAACTGAAATCCATAGGGGTCTCACTCGATAGCGGTTGGATTAAAGGGCTTGTCATAACGCACGAGCATGCGGACCATACGCGTACGGCAGGAGTTATAGGTGGTATCTATAATATACCTGTTTATGCTAGTGTACCCGTGCATAATAGCATTGCGACGAGCCGATTTATCAATGAAAGCATTGGGGCTTCTAGGCGTAATCTTGAGCTTGGTGAGCATTTCTCACTAGCGGGTTTTGAGCTTCAAAGTTTCCTTGTTCCACATGATAGCTTGCAGAACTATGGCTACCACATTCGTAGGGGAGATTTTAGTTTTACCCTAGCTACAGATATAGGGCATCTGACGAGTGATATACGTCGTTTTGCTTCTCAAGCTAAGTACCTTGTTGTGGAGGCCAACTATGACCCTGAGATGCTACGCAGTGGCTCTTATCCAGCCTTTCTCAAGGACAGAGTTTCAGGACCGTTTGGGCATTTGAGCAATGGAGAGACGGCATCTTTCTTAGGAGAAATTTATAATCCGCTGCTTAAGCACGTATGGCTGTGCCATCTAAGTAAAGAGAATAATCACCCCGATTTGTGCTGGAAATCCATTTCTTCGCATCTGTATAATATGGGTCTTCGTGTAGGCAAGACAGAAGATAATCATCAGCCACATTACGAGGGTAAGGATTTAATCTTAGATGTCTTACCCCGAACGAAGGCAACACAAGTCTTTCTGCTAGAAGAATAATTTATGGCAAAACTAACAATAGTACCTACCCCGATAGGTAATCTAGAAGATATTACACTGCGTGCGCTGAAGACTCTGCAACGCGTGCGTTTGATTTTGGCTGAGGATACGCGTACGTCAGGGCTTTTGTTGCATCACTTTGAAATCAAATGTCCCCTGCAGAGCTATCATATGCACAACGAACACAAGATGCTGGAGAGCATTTGTGCGCGTATAGAAGCCGCCGAAGATGTTGCCTTAGTTAGTGATGCCGGCACTCCTGCTATTAGTGACCCCGGTTTTTTGCTCGTTCGTGAGTGCTTGCGCAGGGGAATAGAGGTCGAATGCCTTCCGGGTGCAACGGCTTTCGTGCCTGCTCTAGTGGCTTCGGGCTTACCTGCTGATAGGTTTGTCTTTGAGGGCTTTCTTCCTCAGAAGAAAGGTCGTCAAACAAGGCTTAATGCCCTTAAGGACGAAGAGCGTACAGTAGTTTTGTATGAATCTCCTTATCGAGTACTTAAGACCTTGGCGCAGATAGGGGAAATCAGAGGCTTAGATTGCCCTGTAGTAGCTGCACGTGAGCTGACGAAGCTGCACGAAGAGTTCGTTCGTGGCACGGTTTCGGAGCTTATCACACACTTCACCAATAAAGCCCCCAAGGGGGAGTTTGTATTGTTAATAGGAAAATCCTACTAACTTTACAGACAATTAGTATAATCTAAAGTATATAGAATTATGAAAAAGGTAATGATGGCCTTCTCGGCTGCACTAGTATTATTCTCTTGTGGCGAGAACACTAATGCCTATAAAGAGTTGCAGGCTAAGCTGGACTCAGTAACACGCATCAACGATAGTTATGAAGCGGACCTTGCTGAGACAGACTCTCTTGTAGCTAATGTGCTTACTAATTTCCAAGATATTAGTACAGCTGAGAAGATGATAGATGTTAATCCTCGTGGCGAAATGTCGCAGACACAGAAGGAACGCATCAAGAATAATGTAACGCTTATCAATGATAAGCTCAGAGCAAGTACAGAGGCTCTCGATGCTTTGACTCAGAAACTCGCTGCTGGTGGTACTGAAAACAAGCGTTTGCGCCATACGATAGCTGCTCTGAAGAAAGACCTTGAAGTGCAAAGACAGCGTATTATCGCTCTTACAGAGGAATTGCAACGTAAGGACCTTGCTATCGGTGCGCTTGACTCTATCGTAACTACTCTCGGTCAGGACGTAGAGCGCCTCAATGAAACTACAGCTAAGCAGGCTAGCACGCTTGCTACTCAGGATAAGGAGATGCACACAGTTCGCTACTGCGTAGGTACGAAGAGCGACTTGAAGGATTTCAAACTCTTACAGGGTGGTCGCTTGGTAACAGATGGCGCAGACCTAAGTTACTTCACAACAGCTGACCAGCGTAAGCTCTCGCAAATCCCTCTTTATAGCCGTGATGCGAAGATTCTTACTACACACCCAGCAAGTAGCTATGTCCTTATTGCTGATGGAGAGAAGAATTTGACGCTAAATATCAAGGACCACAAGGCGTTCTGGTCTGCTTCTCGTATGCTTGTAATACAAGTTCATTAGAATGAAGCAGGGCTTAAAGAATAAAAAAATCGTTCTTATTGACCTCGATGATACCTTATGGGATACTTGGGGTAATAATAAAGAAAGCTTGAATGAATTATATACTGCCCTCCAATGGGGGCAGTATTTTTCTTCTTTTAGTAGCTTCTTTGATGAGTATTATTATCCGGTTAATCACAAGCTATGGAGCTTGTATAACGAGGAAGCAATAACGAAAGAAGACCTTAGCCTAAGACGCCTTTATGAGCCTATCCTTGCTCGTTTGAAAGAACTTGGACTTGATGATAAGTATACTCAGTTGAGTGAGGACACGCACTATTGGATTGAGGCGAATGAATCTTTCTTGGAACTCGTGAGAGAGAAAACGCGTACTGTTGAGGGGGCAATAGACTTGCTTCGTTATCTGAGTGAACGCTACGAATTGTGCATTCTCTCTAATGGCTTTGGCGAGGTGCAGTATGTTAAGCTGGAGCGTAGTGGTATGTCGCCTTATATTAAGAAGGTTTTCCTCTCTGATGAAATCGGTTATAACAAGCCAAACCCTAAAATCTTCGAATACGCTCTTCAAGAGATGGGGGCTAGCGGTGATGAGGTAGTGATGATTGGCGATAGCTGGGCTTCAGACGTTGTGGGAGCTTCCTCTGCAGGCTTAGATGTTATTTGGTTTAATCCTTATAAGCTAAGGAGAGAGTCTGAAAATCTGTCGGT
>RBKG01000106.1 GCA_003640335.1 Porphyromonas sp. | reverse complement strand
TAGTGCAATAGATATGCATAGATGAATAGTGAACTAGAGATACATATAGGTAAGGCTATAGAGGCTAAAACGGGTAAGAAGTTACCTAACTTCCTTGTACGCCTTCTTGAACGCCTTATCCATGAAAGGGAAATGAATACGTTTCTCCGCCAATATGGAGATTTAGATGGAGTTAGCTTCTCTAAGCAATTGCTTGATGAACTGAATGTTTCTGTAGAGTGGAAATACGAAGAGCGATTGCCCCTAGATGGTCGTGCTTTATTTGTTTCTAATCATCCATTGGGAGCTATAGACGGCATCAGTTTATCTTATTTATTAGGAGCTCACTATGGAAGCATTCAGTATTTGGTGAATGATATGCTCTATAATATCAAGCCATTACAGTCTGTATTTTTGCCTGTTAATACCTATGGGGCTCAAAAGCGAGAATCTGTGGCATTGCTTCAGAAGGCTTTAGCTGGGAATATGCCCATTGGGTCTTTCCCTGCTGGCTACTGCTCAAGATACTATGATGGGGCTATTCAAGACAGAGCATGGAAGCCTAGCTTTATAAAGATGGCTATTGAAAGTAAGCGGGATATCGTTCCTATGCGTTTTGTTGGACAAAATTCAAGCCATTTCTATCTCATTGATAGAGTCTGGCGCAAATTCGGCTTCAAGTTTGATTTATGCACAGCCCTTCTTCCCGATGAGATGTTCCGAACAAGGGGGAAGAGCTTTAGCGTTATCGTCGGGACTCCAATTTCTTGGCAAACAATAGCCGAGAGCGGAGAATCGGCTCAAGTTTGGTGCGATAGAATCCGAACTATCGTTCATCAGTTATCTTAGAATACTAGAATAAAAGAGTTATCACAATTAAATGAATACAAATCAAGAGCAAGCAATTATTGCTCCGATAGATGTAGAGTTAATCAAGGCTGAACTGACGCAAGATTTATTTCTCCGAAATACCAATAAAGCGGGTAATGAAATCTACATATTCAAAGCTGCTGATGCGCCTAATACGATGCAAGAAATTGGGCGTTTGAGAGAGGAGGCTTTTCGTGCTTATGGCGGCGGTACAGGCAAGGAGGTAGATATTGATGAGTTTGATACAGACCCAGATGGGTATATGCAACTCATTGTATGGGACCCTAGTGATGAAGCTATTCTAGGAGGCTATCGTTTTATTTTTGGCTCGGACGTCAAGATTGATGCTGATGGTAGGCCACGCCTAGCCACAGCAGAGATGTTTAACTTCAGCAAAAGCTTCATGGAGGATTATCTTCCATATACCATAGAACTCGGACGTTCATTTGTATCTCTACCCTATCAAAGTAGCCGCATGGGGAGCAAAAGTATGTTTGCTCTAGATAATCTGTGGGATGGCATAGGTGCTTTGACGGTATTAAATCCGAAAATGAGGTATTTCTATGGTAAAGTAACGATGTATGCTAATTACAATAGAGAGGCTCGCAATCTGATTTTATACTTCCTAGAGCAACATTTTCATGATGAAGAGGGCTTAGTAACTCCGATAGAACCTTTACCTATTGAAGTAGATAGGAACCTTGTTAAGGCTATGTTCCCTACTAAAAATTTTAGGGTCAATTACAGAACTCTAAATAAGTATATTCGCAACTTAGGAATTACAATCCCACCTTTAGTCAATGCCTATATGTCTCTCTCTCCTGAAATGAGAGTTTTTGGAACAGCTATAAACCATGAGTTTGGAGCAGTTGAAGAAACAGGTATTTTAATAGCTGTAGACAAAATTCTATCAGACAAGAAGGATAGACATATAAATACCTTTACCATAAGTACTCAGCAAGCAAAGAGACTATGGCGACTAATACTGAAACGGGTAGGTTTGGCGAAGAGATAGCTCTGCGCCTACTCTACGATAAAGGGTATATCATCCATGAGAGAAATTGGCGCTACCGCAATAAAGAGGTTGATATCATAGCCCAAGAAGGAAACGAACTAGTCATCGTAGAGGTTAAGTTGCGTAATAGTGACACGTATGGCACAGCTTTGCAGGCTATAACGGAAGATAAGAAGCAAAATTTGATTATAGCTGCTAATCACTATATTCAGAGCCACAGATTAAAGTATTCTGTCCGGTATGATATAATAGCTATTGATATTGCTCCTGATAAAAGTTACAAGGTAGAACATATCAGACGTGCGTTCTATCCAACGCAGGCTGGTGCCATTCGTAGTTCTCGTTATTCATTAAGAAATAGAATTCCTAAGATTTACAAAAAAGCATGAAACGTAAGTTTATCGCTACTCCGCTCTTTCTATGCTTGTTACAATACGTAGCATCAGCTCAGTATTCAGCTCCACAAGAGAAACAAATCTCAGCAGAGGAAAAGGCTCGTAGGGGAGATAAGCTGAAAGGCTTTGCTATAAGTGAGAATACGGGTATCCCCAAGAGAGTAAATCTAATGGATACGATAGCGATGAGCTCTCACAACTATGTAGCACCAGAGCGACGTAGTCTGGGAGTCTCCTATAAAGGCAATGCCAATAGTCCATGGCAAAGTAAGATTTTCTTTGACCGCTCATCGAAGAGAGCAGATTTTGTCTATCTTGATGGCTATCAGAAGATGATGTTTACTCCGGATAACGTTCTATTTTACAATACTAAAACACCTCTTACCTATGCTCACTATCGAAAGAATTTCTCTGATGATGTTCTAGAAGAGGTCTTAAATGGAACCTTATCATTCAACCTTGGTAAGTCTCTAAACTTAGGTGTCAGTGTAGACCATGCTTCAGCCAATGGTTACTATACGAATAATAAGAGTAGTAATATAGATTATCGTATTTTCGGAAGCTATAATTCCGATAAATATGATTTGTGGGCTTATATCGCTAACGACTACTATACCCAACAAGAAAATGGAGGAATAGCTGACTTAAGCTATGTTACAAATCCCGATAAATACAGCAATGGTCGAGTAAAGCTTAGTAGCCTTGATGTACCCGTTAGCTTAAACCCTCCACTCTTCAATACCGTACGTAATGGTCATGGCTATCTTTCTCATCGCTATAAGCTAGGTTACTATAGACCATCAAAGACGGGTGATGAAAAAAGCAGTAAAGCTGATTCGCTTACATTTGTTCCTGTAGGGAGCTTCTCACATCAAGTACACTACAATACATCGGAGCGACATATGATTTCCAATCAAGCTAGCTCTCAATGGAATAGCTTTTTCGGAACAGCTGTA
>RBKG01000178.1 GCA_003640335.1 Porphyromonas sp. | reverse complement strand
TCAGTCTCAATGCCTTGCGATTACCGCATTCTGCAAAGCCCTCCAAAAGAACAAGTAAAACCTGTCCTTTTGGAGACCGCCCAGCGGTCTCTTTTATTTCTTGATAAGCTTGAGTTTAACAAGTATAGGGCGTAGGTCTTCTCGCTTAACCTCAATCTTGAGTACTACAAGCACGAAAATAAGCAGTAGACATAAGTTGAGCGCAATACTAGAGAATTGTCCTAAATGTGCGTATGTCGCAATCACTTGTTCGATGGCATAGAGGACTGCTGTAAGCAGACTATAGCCAGCAATAGCTTTCAGCGGGTAGCGGATAGGGTAGTACTTCTGACCTAAGAAGTAGCTCGCAAGCATAATGACACCATTAGAAACTACCGAAGCCCAAGCACAAGCCATAAATCCCCATTCTTCTGCATATAGAACGATGAAGAGTACCGCCACGACGCTTCCCACGATAGAGAGTATCGCTCCCCATAGCGTGCGGTCTGTGAGCTTGTACCAAAGGGATAAATTGAAATAAACACCAAACATAAGTTGCCCTATCATCACAAGGGGGACGGCAGGAAGACCTGCGAAGTATGCGCCATCGATGAAGTACTTGAGTACATCGAGCGTAGACATGACGCCAAGGAAGATGAATAGGGTAAAGATGACGTAGTAGCGCATAGACTGAGCGTAAGCACTCTTAGCCACATCACCCCCTTCTTTTACTTTGGCAAATACGAAGGGGTCATAAGCATAGCGGAAGGCCTGAGTAAACAGAACCATAATCACCGCTAGTTTGTAGCACGCCCCATAGATGCCGAGCTGCGTATCTCCCTCAACGGGGTCACTAAACAGCATTGGGAATAGGATTTTATCCGCTTGATTGCTGAATGCGCCTACAAGCCCAAGTAGTAGGATAGGCCAAGAGTAGTGCAGCATCTCTTTGAGTAGGGGAAAGTCAAATTTTCGCCCCGACTCGCCTAATTCAGGAGTAAGCAGAATGAGTTGTATGATATTAGCCAAGACATTGATGCCGAAGACGTAATAGAGCGCATCCCGCTGGTTGTACCAAGAGAAGAGGCTAAAACTTTTCTGCAAGTAGGGTACACCATAGAAAATACCTAGAGTAAGCGCAATCGTAATAAGCACAAAGCTCATGCGTACCATCATAAATCGCCAAGGACGCTGTTTGAGTCTAAGGTATCCAAGTGGAATAGCTGTAAAGGCGTCCATAGCCGATATAATAATCATCATAGATATCAGTATGCTCTGATTAGCTTGAAAGCCTAGGTATGCTGTGATGTCTCCGACGAATAATAAGCCCAGTACCATAAAAACAAGCGAACTGATACCTACGGACCAAAGGCTTGTCGAATAAACCGTTTGAGGGTGTTCGCTCTTATTGGCAAAACGGAAAAAACTCGTTTCCATACCGTAGGTTAGGATAACGAGTAAGAGCGCAATCCATGCGTATAGTTTTGTCATTTGTCCGAACTCAGCAATCAGAAGTTTGCGTGAGTAGACAATGGTAAGTAGCCAGTTGAGGAAGCGACTAGTCATGGAGCTTAGTCCGTAGACAGCCGTATCCTTAACGAGAGATTTGATAGCAGACATATATAGTTAGTCGAATAAATCTTGTTGTTTGAGTGAAAGAGGCTTGTTCAAATGTTCGTAGGCAAGTAGTGTCGCTTCTCTCCCTCTTGGTGTGCGCTTAAGGAAGCCTTCTTTAATCAGGTAAGGTTCGTAAACCTCTTCAACTGTACCGGCATCCTCCCCGAGGGCTGTCGCAATCGTCGTTAGACCTACTGGCCCTCCTGCAAACTTATCAATGATTGTACTCAAGAGCTTATTGTCAATATAGTCTAGTCCATACTTATCTATATTGAGGGCTTCAAGTGCAAAGCACGCAATCTCAGTATCGATATTTCCATTACCCTTGACCTCAGCAAAGTCACGTACACGCCTAAGTAGAGCGTTCGCTATACGAGGAGTTCCACGGCTACGACCTGCAATCTCAATAGCCGCATCGTGGCTACAAGGAGCGCCGAGTATGCTTGCTGAGCGTCTGAGAATGTTCGCAAGCGTTTCGGTATCGTAATACTCTAGGTGTAGGTTAATGCCAAAGCGAGCTCTTAGGGGGGCTGTAAGTAGTCCCGAGCGAGTAGTCGCCCCTACAAGCGTAAATGGATTGAGGTCAATCTGAATGCTTCGTGCGCTAGGCCCTTTATCCAGCATAATATCGATGCGGTAATCCTCCATTGCTGAGTATAGATATTCCTCCACGATAGGGCTTAGACGATGTATTTCATCGATAAAAAGGACATCATTGGGCTCTAGAGAAGTAAGCAAGCCAGCTAAGTCACCGGGTTTATCTAAGACAGGCCCTGAAGTAATTTTAATGCCTACCCCTAGTTCGTTGGCAATGATATGCGATAGGGTCGTTTTACCTAGTCCGGGAGGCCCATACAGCAGGACGTGGTCGAGGGCTTCACTGCGTCTGCGTGCAGCTTCAACAAATATCTTGAGATTGGTCAATACCTTATCTTGCCCACTGAAGGAGTCAAAGGACAGAGGGCGCAGAGCCTTGTCTACGTCTTGCTCTTCTCGGGCAATGCCTTGAGTATTGCGGATATCGAATGTTTCGTTATTCATGCTTGCAAAGTTACGCATTTCAGTATTAAAGATTAACTTTGCACACAAGTTAGAAAATAAGCGACCAGAAAGAGGCCATCAGCGCATCATATTGGTCCTTGTGAGGTCACTTTAGAATTATTGAACAGATAGAATGAGCGCAAAGAGCATAGTCTTAATACCTACCTACAACGAGTGTGAGAACGTGTCTAAAATGATTGATACGGTGATGGCTCTACCTATGGAGATAGATATATTGATTATAGATGATAATTCTCCTGATGGTACTGCAGGAATAGTCAAGACGAAGCAAAGCGAATATGCTGAACGCTTGCACCTCCTAGAGAGAGCAGGTAAGCAGGGCTTAGGCAAGGCTTATATCGCTGGCTTCCGTTGGGCACTGGAGCATGGCTATGAGTATATCTCTGAGATGGATTGCGACTTCAGTCACCCTGTGGATAAACTTGTTGAGCTCAATAATGCGGTGATGTCAGGACGTGCCGATGTGGCTATTGGTTCGCGATATACAGAGGGGGGGAGCGTTAAGAACTGGCCTCTTAGCCGCATCGCTATTAGCTATGGCGCATCATTGTATGTTCGCCTGATAACAGGTTTCCCCGTGAAAGACTCTACGGCAGGTTTTGTTTGTTATCACCGCTCAGTACTTGAAAGTATAGATTTGAGCAGCATTCGTTTCCATGGCTATGCTTTCCAGATTGAGATGAAATACGCCGCTTATTGCTTGGGCTTCCAACTCTTGGAAGTGCCCATAACGTTTGAGGATAGAGTACTTGGTACCTCTAAAATGAGTGGTGCTATCTTCGGTGAAGGTTTTAAGGGGGTTATAGCCTTGCGTCGTGACCAACTACGAGGACTTTTCCCTAAGGGAAAGAGAAAAATATGCTAGCTCTTCTACTTTATCTTCTTAGAGGTTATAAATGGCAGATTTTGTTAATCATATCTGTCGGCTTACTATCTATTAGTTTATCTCTTGGTTCTGTCCTTGTCGGTAAAGAGATTATCGATATTGTAACAGGTGTCACCAAGGGAAATCTAATCTGGCTTAGCATTGCGTTTATGGCTTTGCTAGGGGGGGTAGCTTTACTTCGCTTACTAGGAATATCATTGACTAATAAGACCATTGTGCGTATGGGTAATGCTATACGAATGAAGGTCTTTAATCATCTTCTTTATACGCGTTGGCAGAGCCTAAAGGAAATGCATAATGCCGATGTCCTAACGCGTATTATTAAGGATACTGATGATGTCGTGCAACTGCTTGCAGTATCCTTACCCAACTTTATCGTCAATACCACGCAATTAGTAGCTTCGCTAGTCTTGCTCTATATATTTGATACTACCTTGGCCTTTATGTTAGGGGTGGGTATGCCTTTAATCCTGATAGGTAGTAGAGCATTCTATCGTAAGATGGTATCTTATACAGCAGAGATTAAGCGTACGGAGAGTGATATCAATACGCTGATGCTGGAAACGCTGTCTAATCAAACAATAATCCGAACATTTGAACGTCAAGAGCAAGAAATAAATAAGCTTGGTCTTATACAAGGTAAGCTATATCAGCAGGTAAAGAGACGCATAGGGCTTACTATATATGGCAATGTTATGGCTAATGCGGCCTTTAGTGGTGGCTATGCGGTAGCCTTTCTTTGGAGTGCTTGGGGGATATTACGAGGTACGATAACCTTCGGTACGATGACTTCATTCTTGCAGCTTGTAACTCGTATACAGAAGCCCTTAAGCGAACTGATGAGTCTAGTCCCTAGTATGATTAGTGCTAAGGCAGGACTCGATAGACTCGTTAATTTGCTGGAGTTTCAGCGTGAAGGCTATGATACACCTAGTCATATTCTTCAAGGAAGTATCTCGCTTAAGGTTGATACAATTAGTTTCCGCTATGACGAGCAGAGTCCATATATCTACAAGGACTTTAGTTTTTCTGTGCGTTCGGGACAAATGATTGCGATTATGGGAGAGACGGGTTCAGGTAAAACCACTCTTCTGCGCTTGCTCTTAGGTTTAATTAAACCTGAGGCGGGGCGTATTAGTATTCAAAACTTGGAGCATGGTTTGACTGTCGGTGAGTCCACTAGAAATAACTTTGTCTACGTGCCACAGGGTAATTCTTTGCTGAGTGGAACGATTAGAGAAAACTTACTTGTCGGTGATAGTCTTGCCGATGAGCGCAAACTACGTCAAGTGCTTAAGATTGCGGCGGCTGATTTTGTTTGGGAGCTCCCTGATGGCTTAGATACTGTCGTTGGCGAGCAAGGGCAGGGATTGAGTGAAGGGCAAGCACAACGCATTGCTATTGCTCGCTCCTTACTGCGTCCAGGTAAGATTATTCTTTTCGATGAAGCTACAAGTGCCTTGGATAGTGGTACGGAGTCCCAGTTTTTGGCTAATATAAGACGTTATCTAAAGGATAAAATCATTCTTTTTATTACCCATAATGAAGAAGTCGCTGAAGTGTGTGATGAGATTATTCATATTGGGAGTTAAATGTTGAGATACGATAATCGTTAGTCAAACTAATATTTATTGCGTATCTTTGAATTCTCAGCTTTACAGATAATACTAAAACTAAAAACGTCTATGAATTTACAGCAATTAGAATATATTGTTGCTTTAAATAAGCATCGACACTTTGGGAGGGCTGCTGATAGCTGCAATGTATCTCAGCCTACCATGAGTACGATGGTTCAGAAGCTCGAAGATGAGCTTGGGGTTAAACTCTTTGAGCGTAGTAGAAGTGCTGTAACGCCTACGAATATCGGATTAAAGGTTATTCAGCAGGCGGAGATTACGCTACATCAATCGTCTCTCTTAAGTGAGATTGTACAGAATGAATCAACGGCTCTAGGAGGAACGCTGAATTTGAGTGTAATCCCAACTATTGCACCTTATCTTATCCCTCTTATAGCTCCACTAATAGCAGAGCAGTTGCCTGACTTGAAGGTGAACTTCTGTGAGCTCGTTACGAGTGAGACGCTAGAGGAGCTTAAAACTCACAACATTGATATGGCTATTGTGGCGGATAATGAGGATACACGTCGCCATAAGTTAATTCCCTTGTTCTATGAGGAATTTTATGCCTATGTCTCTCGCAATGAACCTCTATTTGTGGAGAAGAGTATCAAGACTAGCCAAGTACAACCTCAACGCTTATGGCTTCTTGACGAAGGGCATTGTTTCCGTGACCAGCTTATGCGCTTCTGTCAGCTTAAGAGAGACTCAAACCCATTGCACACATACAGAAGAGGGAGTTTGCAAACATTCATGCACATGGTAGAGCAGGGTAATGGTATGACCTTCATACCAGAGCTAGCTTTGAACTTCATGGCGGAAACGCATCATAAAGATTTGGTTCGTCCTTTTGCTATTCCTCGCCCATGTCGTTTGGTCTCTATCTGTGTGCTAGATGACTATCCACGTACAACGCTCTTAGAAACGCTAGCTAAGATTATTCATTCGGCTGTGCCTGCTTCTATGCTTAAGCTGAAGGCTACGCAGCAGCTCGTCTGATGCTTGTATTATAATTGTTCGGTAGCTTTTCTTATTGTCTATCTTTGGGTAGAAATAAGAAAAGCTATTTTTGTATCCTGAAAAGGCTCTAGCTATATATTATCATGAATAAGTTTAAGGGTTTCCTTTACGGAATAGTGGCTTCGTCTACATTTGGGCTTCTACCACTCTTTACGCTACCAGTGATGGGTGAGGGGCTAACGACATTCAGCATCTTAAGTTATCGTATGCTGTTTGCCTCTATACTTGTGGCTGTACTGATGCTGATTGGACGTGTGAGTTTTGCCACGAATCTTAAAGAATTGAGGTGGTTTGCTGTCTTAGGCTTTCTGTATTACGGCTCGGCAGCGTTGCTCTTTCAAGCCTATGGAGGTATGGCAAGTGGTCTGGCGACTACGCTTCATTTTATGTATCCAGTGAGCGTAACCATCATAATGGCACTTGTTTATAAACAACGCCCCTCTGTGGTTACTATTTGTGCGATTATTCTGTCACTTGTTGGAGTCGCTCTACTTTGCTTGCGTGAGAGTAGCACGGGAGTAAGTTCGCTCTTGAGTGTATTTCTTGTTTTGCTCTCAGGAGTTTGCTATGCGGTTTATTTGGTACTTGTGAGTACGGTAAAGCGCATCAATCAGCAGAATAGTCAGAAGCTGACGTTTTATGTGCTGATGTTTAGTGGAGCCTTTTTTATGCTAAGCACGCTTCAAGGTGGAGGCTTGCAGATAATTCCGAGTGCGTCTGCTGGGATAAATCTTCTGCTAATGGCGACCTTGCCAACCTTACTTTCTAATCTAGCCTTGGTGCGTTCTGTTAAAAATATCGGTTCAACACTTACTTCTGTTCTTGGAGCAATGGAGCCACTGACAGCAATTATTGTAGGGATACTCGTCTTTGATGAGTCTTTAAGAGGTTTGATGGTTGTCGGTATTATCTTGATACTCGTTTCGGTTTCTTTGATTGTGCTGTCGCCTTTATTAGATAAGCGAATTGCAGAAAGATTGCAACGCTTAGCTCGCAATAAACCTATCCACTGAGCTTAGTATTGGGGTAGTTGGTAATAGAAAGTACAGAGTAGAAGAGGAAAAAGGAAAATATTTTTTTGACTATTAATTGTCTGTTTATTAGTTTGTTTCCTTATTTTGTGTGTAGCTGTGAAAGGATTGGATTGCGTGCAAAGTTTGCATATTTGAAAAATAGTAGTACCTTTGCACTGTCAAACAACGAAAGGGGTTAGACAAAGACATAAAATTAGGGCCTATAGCTCAGCTGGTTTAGAGCACCTGCCTTACAAGCAGGGGGTCATAGGTTCGAATCCTATTGGGCCCACAAACGAGAGTTATCGCAAAAGCGATAACTCTTTTTCTTTTTAGAAGTCACAGGCTTGTTATTCGGATAAGGCTTATATTTCAATGGAAAGTATACCTTTGTAATACTATAAACAAAGGTGTTGAAGTCTTAATAAAATAAATATATAATCCAGTATGATTAAAAGAATGCTCATGAAGGCTTCTGTGGGAGCTTTAGCTACGCTTGTACTTTCGACAAGTTGCGCTTCTATTGTAAGCCGTAGTTACTACAATGTTACTATCAATAGTGTGCCATCAGAAGCAAAGGTGCGTGTGCTCAATCGCAAGGGGGGAGAGGTTGCTGCAGGTCAGACTCCGGTAACTCTTCGTCTAAAAGCAAGTGAAGGCTTCTTTAAGTCTGCTAAGTACACATTAGAGTTTTCAAAAGAAGGCTATGAAGGTAAGCAGATGCCTTTAGAAGCAAGCATTGAGCCATGGTATTTTGGCAATTTGCTGTTTGGAGGCTTCATCGGTCTTCTTATTGTAGACCCTGCTACCGGTGCTATGTGGAAAATTGAAGATACGTCTATTAGCACAAGTCTTGAACCTAAGGCTAGACCAATTGCAGTGGCTAAGGAAGAAGGCGGCAAGAAAGAGCTTAATGTATATGCTTTGTCTGATGTGCCCGTAGAGCTTCGCGAGCACATGGTTGCTGTGCAAGTAAAATAAACATACAGTCTATATCGATATAGTTTCCTCCTAAGTGTTTCCATCTTGGGAGGAAACTTTTTTGCTGGAGATTTGCATATTCAAAAAATAGTAGTATCTTTGCACTGTCAAACAACGAAAGGGGTTAGACAAAGACATAAAATTAGGGCCTATAGCTCAGCTGGTTTAGAGCACCTGCCTTACAAGCAGGGGGTCATAGGTTCGAATCCTATTGGGCCCACAAACGAGAGTTATCGCAAAAGCGATAGCTCTTTTTTATTTTTCTTGCTTTAAGAAGCAGGAATAGAAATCGAGACCATTGCATTGTGCGGCACTCGCTGTGTTATTTTCGACATTCAGGCTTGGTCATTTACAAGAGTAAACTCCCGTCGCCCTCAGTCTCAATGCCTTGCGAAAGCCGCATTCTGCAAAGCCCCACAAAGAACAAGTAAAACTTGTCCTTTTGGAGACCGTCGGGCGGTCTCAAATCATATAAATCTTATCCATAATTATGTTCGTTATCTAGCCTGATATGCGTTTATCTTTGCAGTCAAAAGAAACAGAATAGTTATGTCTCGAGTAAATTTAGAAAAAAGAGTCTTTCCCGTTTTAGAAATGAGTTGTGCTGCTTGTGCTACTCGTGTCGGAAAGACTTTAGATAGTATAGAGGGAGTCGAGGAAGCAGTCGTTAATTATGCGATGGCAACAGTATCGGTAACATACGATGATAAACTTGTGACTCCTCAGCAAATGAAAGATACTCTGCATGAAGCTGGCTATAATCTGATTATAGATGCAGAAGAGAGTAGACCCGAAGAGGTAGAGGCGAAGAAGTTAGATGCTTATCGCTTCCTGCGCTTGCGTGCTATGGGGGCGGTGCTATTGAGCCTGCCCGTAGTCGTGTATGGTATGTTTTATATGCATGCGCCGTATGCGAATGAAATCATGTGGCTGTTCTCCACATTGGTTGTTTTCGTTTGCGGAGGTCATTTCTTTTTGAATGCCTTTAACCAGCTTAAGCATAGAGCAGTCAATATGGATACGCTTGTGGCATTAAGTACGAGTATTGCTTATCTTTTTAGCGTGTTCAATGTCTTGTATCCTGAGTATTGGACTTCTAAGGGCTTGGAAGCACACGTGTATTTTGAGGCATCAAGCGTTGTTATCGCCTTTGTCTTGTTAGGTCGTTTGCTTGAAGGGCGAGCAAAAGATAACACAACAACGGCTATAAAAAGATTGATGGGTCTACAGCCTAAGGAGGTTACGCTGATGGGGGCTGATGGTAAGTTGTCCCTAGTGCCTATTGACTCTGTTCGTGTAGGCGATACTATTCTTGTTCGCCCCGGAGAGCGCATTGCCGTAGATGGTATTGTTACAGAAGGTAGCTCCTATGTTGATGAGAGTATGCTTAGTGGTGAGCCTATACCCGTATTCAAGACTTCTAAGGATAAGGTTTATGCTGGCACTATCAATCAAAAAGGCTCGTTTACATTTAGAGCCGAGCAGGTGGGTGAGATGACCATGCTTGCGCACATTATTCGTTTGGTGCAGTCGGCACAAGGGAGTAAAGCACCTGTTCAGAAGTTGGTAGATAAAATTGCTGGTGTCTTTGTGCCAACGATTATTATAATTGCGCTTCTTGCCTTTGTTTTATGGAATGTCTTAGACCCTAGCAGTGGTTTTACTCATGGCTTGCTTGCACTAGTAACGATTCTCGTTGTTGCTTGCCCTTGTGCTTTGGGCTTGGCTACACCTACAGCTATTATTGTTGGTATTGGTAAGGGTGCAGAGCATGGTATTTTAATCAAGGATGCAGAAGCTCTTGAGACTGCAAGTGGGGTCGATGTGGTTATTCTCGATAAGACGGGTACAATAACGGAAGGTCGTCCCGAGGTTACGGACATTCATTGGTTGAATGAAGCCAATCAATATAAATCTATTCTCTATAGTTTGGAGAAGAAATCAGAGCATCCACTCTCCTTAGCTATTGTACAGAGTTTAGAGGGACAAGAGCTTAGTCCATTAGAAGGGTTTGAAGCTATTGTGGGTAGTGGTCTTCAAGCCTATTGCGAGGGTAAAAAGTATGTTGTTGGAAATAGGCGACTAATTGAAGAAATAGGTATTTCTATAGATGAAAATCTCTTGACGCAGGCTAATCAGTGGGCTAAGGAGGCAAAGTCGCTTGTTTGGTTTGCTTCCGAGGACGAATTACTTGCTCTTGTGGCTGTCGCTGATAGGGTCAAAGAGTCGTCCGCACAAGCCATAAAACTCTTGCAGGAAAAGATAGATGTGTATATGCTGACGGGAGATAATGAACTCGCAGCGGAGGCCGTGGCTCGTAAGGTTGGCTTAAAGTCTTATAAGGCGGGTGTTCTTCCTGATGAGAAGGCGGCTTTTGTTAGAGCTTTACGAGCAGAAGGGCATATCGTGGCAATGGTTGGCGATGGCATAAATGATAGTGCGGCACTTGCGGAGGCCGATTTGAGCATTGCCATGGGACGAGGTAGTGATATTGCTATGGAAGTAGCCAAGATGACAATAGTCTCTTCGGACTTGAGCAAGATACTAGAGGCAATCAAACTCTCTCGCTTTACTGTGCGCACTATTAAACAAAATCTCTTTTGGGCTTTCATTTATAATCTAATCGCAGTGCCTATTGCAGCAGGTCTTCTTTATCCCATAAGTGGGTTCTTGCTTAACCCAATGATTGCCGGAGCAGCTATGGCGATGAGTAGTGTGAGCGTTGTTTTGAATAGTTTGAGATTAAAAGGCAAAAAGATAAATGTTGAATTAAATAAGATTGAGTGTATGAAGAAAGAGTATCGTATTGAGGGTATGAGCTGTCAGCATTGTAGGAAGCACGTAGAGCAAACGCTGAATGCTATCGAAGGTGTAACAGCGAGTGTTTCGTTAGAGTCAGCAACTGCCGAGATTGAGTTTTCATCAGAAGAAAAGACCCTAGACGAATTGCAAGCCGTGCTTTCGGAGGCTGGTGATTACAAGATAACAGAGATAGCAAGCTCATCAGATTTAGGATAATTGGATTTTT
>RBKG01000075.1 GCA_003640335.1 Porphyromonas sp. | reverse complement strand
GATTGCCTCTACCATTGCACTCTATCAAGCACTAGGCGGAGGTTATAGCCGTTAAATGAGTATAGCTCAAGTTACAAAAAGGGTCTGTATCAAGATTAATTTGATACAGACCCCTTTTTAATGTCGTACATAATTTGCATGTTGGCTTAGAAGCGCAGACTATAGCCAATATTAAGTAACAAAGGCAAACCACTGCCCAGTGCAGTAGCATTTCTATTCAGATACTCATCCCAATACGTATGGTAGAGATAGCCTAAACCTAAAGAGGTATATATATAAGAGCGTTCAGTCAAAGGGAAATTCCACCCCAATGTAGGCACAAAACCTGCCGTAAGATGAGGATAAGGATAAATACCTTTTGGCGTTTCGTCCCCCCAAAGCCTTAGTTTGTGAAAGCGAGATAAGAAGTTTATCCCCACATATCCGCCTTCACGATAATAAGGCGACCTTCTATCTTTAAAGAAATTGTACTTCACAAACATCGACACTGTCGGCGACATGCCTTGGTCAATAGCTAGCAAGTTGTTCATCTCAAATCCGGCATGAAGCTCTATTGCCCATGCCCTATTTATATGGAACAAGTAACTACCTCCAGTAACTGTCCCTACATGAACGCCCCATGAATGCTGTGCATGCCCTTTCAAAGGATACAAAAGCATCAACACGAGCAAGACTCTGTAAATAAATCTCTTCATATTCTATTCATTTCTGCGCTACAAATATACAAGAATACAAACACATTATTCATTTGAGAATAGAGCAAGTGCAAGGCTCTTAAACAGACAAAGACTTACCCGATTAGACTATTTTTTTCTACATTTGCCCTAGGAAATACTATTACTATCAACATATAAGATTATGAAGCAAGTGCTTACTATCTTAGGTTTGGTCTCTAGTGCAGCCTCAATGATGGCTCAAGGACAGAAACCTCTCAACATCGTTTACATCATGAGCGATGACCATTCTTATCAGTTTGTCAGTGCCTATGATAAACGCTACGTATCCACACCAAATATTGATGCTCTAGCTAAGCATGGTGTGCGTTTTACAGAGAGCTTTGTTGCGAACTCTCTATCAGGTCCTAGCCGTGCTTGTATGCTTACAGGCAAGCACAGCCACATGAATGGTAAGACCAACAACGAGCATGCACATCAATTCAATCAAGACCAACAAACGATGCCTAAAATCCTTAGAGCCAATGGTTACCAAACGGCTCTTATAGGTAAACTACATCTTGAAGGCATTCCTCAAGGCTTTGATTACTGGAATATGCTCCCCGGCCAAGGAGATTACTATAACCCACTCTTCGTTACGCCTAATAACAAGGGAGGTATTGATACCGTACAGCACAGAGGTTACGTGACAAATATCGTAACAGATATGAGTATTGATTGGCTTGAACACAGAGATAAGACCAAGCCTTTCGCCCTCTTCGTTCACCATAAAGCTGCACACCGCATTTGGATGCCCGATACTGTAGACGTTAATAAGTACGAGGATAAGACCTTCCCTCTACCTAAGACTTTCTACGATGATTACAAAGGTCGTATCGCAGCTGAAGATGCAGAGATGCGCATCAACAGAGATATGGACCTTGTCTATGACCTCAAGATGCAAAAGAATGCACCCAAGATATCGGGTCTAGGTCGCTGGTACACACAAGGCGTTTACAAGAGTCTGCGCCCCGAAGAGCAAGCAGTTATGGATAAACTCTATAATCCTCTTGCCGAAGACCTATACAAGCGCAATCTACAAGGCAAAGAACTCGCTGAATGGAAATACCAACGCTATATGCGTGATTATGCTAAGGTAATTACGAGTCTTGACCGCAATATAGGTAGACTCATGGAGTACCTCAAAGAGCATGACCTACTAGATAATACGCTCATCGTTTATACTAGTGACCAAGGCTTCTATATGGGAGAAAACGGCTGGTTCGATAAGCGTTTCATGTACGATATATCTATGCGCACACCTCTAGTGATGCGTTTGCCTAAGGGTCTTGACAAGAGAGGTGATGTTACGCAAATGGTTCAGAATATCGACTACGCTCCTACATTCCTTGACCTTGCAGGCATTAAGGTTCCCGAAGATATGCAGGGTGTTTCTTTGCTTCCACTTCTTAAAAACAACAAGCCCGTAAAGAACTGGAACCGCAATAGCCTATACTACCACTTCTACGAATTCCCCGGTGAACACAATGTACGTCGCCACTATGGTATCCGCACGAAGAACTATAAGCTTATTCATTTCTACGGCAAGGATACTAAGGGAGAGAATAAAGATTTCTGGGAAATGTACGACTTACGCAAGGACCCTGAAGAATTGAATAACATCTACAACAAACCTAGCTACAGCAAGGTACAAGCAGACTTACACAAGGGACTTGATAGTCTGCGTCACTATTACAAAGCTGAAAACGCATACTAAACTAAGGTTTTAGTAGGATAAGTTTAGACTCCTAAATACAATGCAGGGGCTGTGCAAAACGAATTTTGCACAGCCCCTTTTTAGACTTCAGTAAGTGCGTGTACTTATTTCTATGAATACGCGTACTCGTTTCATTGAGTGCGCGTACTTACCACAGTAAGTACGTGTACTTATTTCGGTGAGTGCATCGTAGTTTTGATGTGGGAGCCCTGTCATTTGCGCCCCCATACAACACTCTCTCTTGATAAATCTTTATCTTTACGGCATGATAAACATTTGCAAAGCCTCAGCAGGTTCCGGAAAAACCTTCAAACTCGTAGGTGAATATCTTCGCCTTGCCCTCAAGGGTGACTACAGAAAGATACAAGCAGTAACCTTTACCAATAAGGCTACATTGGAGATGAAAGAGCGTATTATCGCTCAACTCTATATTCTATGTACCGAAACAGAGAAATCGCCTTACTGTAGATTGCTTCTAGGTATAGAGGACGAAGATGAGCCTATTCAGTCTGAGGCCTGCATCAAATTACGGCAGCGTGCTCAAGAAGTGCTACGTCGCATCCTAATTGAGTACAAGAATTTCCGTGTAAGTACTATTGACTCCTTCTTCCAAGAAGTTGTTCGCAACTTTACTCGCGAACTAAATATCAAAAGTAACTTTCAGGTAGAACTTGATAATGAGCGTATCCTAGACCAAGCCGCTAAAGCTATTCTTATCAATGCACAAAGAAGTGGTGAGGCTCTTAGTCAGGAGGAGCATAGTAGCAGTCCGATGTCTTGGCTACTCAAATCAACTAAGAGGCGTATGGCTGATGG
>RBKG01000128.1 GCA_003640335.1 Porphyromonas sp. | reverse complement strand
ACAAGGCAAACTCAAGATGCGTCTTGCTGAACTAGACCTACTCCGCAAATAGAGATCTTAAGATTTCAACAGAATGCCTATAGAGTAAACTCTAGTCTCTACACCTAGTAGGAGGGCAGCCTATTACCAACCTTCCTACTCGGTGTATCTCAGACCGAACTAACTCTATAGGCTTTTTAATGCAGAGAGTACCGCGTTATGCAATAATCTCAAAGCGGACTCCTAAAACCAATAAAACAAATCTTACATGAAACGAATACTTGCTTTAACAGCATTATCGCTAGGGATTGCGTCTAGTGCAATCGCTCAAAGCAATCCCTATAATCTGCGTACAGGCAAACTGCCTAATGGTTTGACCTACTACATCTGCCCTACAGAGTACACTCCTGGAGAAGTGCATCTGTATCTACTGCAGAATGTAGGCGGCATCCTAGAAGCAGATAACCAACAGGGTATGGCTCACTTCCTCGAGCACATCGCTTTCAATCCTACAAAGAACTTCCCTAAGGGGGTCATGAATTACCTCCTACAGAGCGGACTCAATACCTTTGATGCTAAGACCGGTATCAATGAGACACGCTACCAAATCAACAGCATTCCTACGAACGACAAGGGCAAGGTAGACTCTACGATGCTTATTCTTAAGGATTGGGTCGATGGGGTACAAATCACACCTGAAGCAGTTAATAAAGAACGTGCTATTGTTCTTGAGGAATGGCGTCAGCGTGCAGGTGTAAACCGCCGTATCACAGATGCGATTGCTCCTTATATCTATAATAATAGTGCTTACTCGTTCCGTAATACTATCGGTAGTGAGGAAGGACTCAAGAGCTATTCGGCTAAGGACATTCAGGCTTTCTACAATGAGTGGTACAAGCCCGAGCTACAGTCTGTAATGATTATCGGGGACATTAAGCCTGAGGAATACGAAGCTAAGCTCATCAAGCTATTCACAGCTAAGGGCAAAAGCAAGAAGCAACTAACTCGTACAGACGTTCAAATCCCAGACAACAAAGAACCTCTTTACTATCGCTTCATTGATGCTGCTAACCCTAGCACATCTTTTGGTATCTATCAGCGTATTTCCGTTCCACCACAAGGCGGTTCGGTCAATCACACTGCCAAGAACCTTTATCAGCAGATATTCAACCGTGTAGTTGCACGTCGCATATCAGCACTCAGAAACGAAGGCAAGGAAGAGTTCATTGCCTCTACGGCTAGTTATTCGCCCCTTGTACGTGCTTATGACCAAGTAGCATGGGACGTAGTGCCTTATCCAGGCAAGGGCTTGCAAGCTCTTAAGCAAACTCTTGCGCTAAGAGAACAGCTTCGCCGAGAAGGTATCACCGAGGAAGAGTTCCAAGGTGAAGTGAGCAAGATGATTGAGGACGTTAAGGCGCTTCTTGAAGAAAAGGATATTGCAGCTCCGGACAATCTCATGGATTTGTTCAAGCAGAACTTCCTCTACAATGCCCCTATTCGCTCTCTACGAGAAGAAGTCAATAGCACTTACGAGACACTTGCAGAGATGGAGCGTGAGGATGTGAATGAATGGATTAAAACTATTCTTGACGATAATAACCTTGCCTTCATCACATTTACCTCTAATGCTGATGAGCTCAATATCTCACTTGACGAGTTTAAGAAACTACTCAGTGACGTTAAGAGCGAACCTGTCCTTAAGCTATCTAGCCCTAAGAGCATCGACAAGCTCATCGACAAGCCTATTAAGGCAGGAACGATTAAGAGCGAGAAAATCATTAAGGAACTTGATAGCAAAGAATGGACACTAAGCAATGGTGCTAAGCTATTCTACCGCTACACTCCTGAGCTCAAGGGCGAATTCTACTTCGCTGCCTCTAGAGAGGGTGGACGCTCTGTAGTTACGCCACAAGATATACCAGCCTATACTGCCATGCAGTCGCTAATCATGAAGGGCGGTCTTGGTGCGTACAATAGAAATGACCTCCACGCTTGGCTACAAGATAAGCAGGTAGACCTCAACATCTCACTAGAGAACTACACAGATGGCTTTGGTGGAAATGCTAAGAGCAAGGATGCTAAGAGCTTCTTTGAATACCTACATGCAGTACTTACTCAGCAGAACTTTACCGAAGAAGGTCTAAACAAGTACAAGGCACTACAGAAGTACCTCTACACCACTCGCATGCAGACGCCTCGTGGGCAGGTCGATGACAGCATCAAGAAGACCCTTTACCCAGTGTCTGAGGTTAATCCTGATGAGAACCTTGCTTACTTTGATAAGATTGCCAATAAGGATATTATCCGACTATTCAATGAGCACCTACTCTCTACTGGAGCTTACACTTACTGCATCGTGGGAGACATTCCAGAGCTTGAGGCTAAGAAGCTAGTTACAGAGTATCTTGCAAGCCTACCACAGACGGCAGTGAGCAAGGGTAAGACTTACAACCTTGACTTCACCGCTCCTGATGAAAATATCACTAGAGAGTTCACTGCTGACCTCGAAGGCGATGTAGGTGAAGTAGAGATTTCTTTTGCTAAGACTGACAAGCTCAGCGAGAAGGAAGAGATTGCCGTTCCAGTCCTTGAGACCCTATTGCAAATGCGACTCTTTGACGAACTTCGTGAGAAGGAACAAGGTGTTTACTCTATCGGTGTACAGGTACGCTACGAACAGCAACCACAAGCTAGCGAAACGATTAGCATTCACTTCAATACTCAGAGAGAGAATGTGGACCGTATGAAGGCTAAGGCTTACGACGTTCTTCGTGAGATTGTAGAGGGTAAGGTTAGCGAGCAAAACTTTAAGCAGGCTCTTATCCCTCACGCCACTCAGGTAGAAGACATTGCCCTAACGCCAAAGGATAATCCTATGCTTTGGCTCGTGTACCTCAATAGTTATGCTGAGACGGGTAAGGTGCCTAACCTAAGTCAGAAGGCTAATGCTGCTCATACAGAAGACCTCACTCTTCAAGACATCGTAGCTTTAGCTAAGAAGCTAACTACAGGAGCTAAGAAGCGTGATATCGTAGTTAAATCTCTTCCTCGCGAAGCAGGGCAACTACACCACTAATCAATAGTTTTATCTAAAAAGGCTGTAACGAGATTAATTCTTGTTACAGCCTTTTTTACGACCCTACGCACTCACGAAAATAAGTGCGTGTACTCACCGAAATAAGTACACGTACTCACATCAATACTTACGCACAAATACTTCAGTGAGTGCGCGTACTTAAATTTGTAAGTACGTAGTACTTTCTGGAGACTTCAGCTGTAGTCT
>RBKG01000129.1 GCA_003640335.1 Porphyromonas sp. | reverse complement strand
CTAAAAGGATTATGATCCATTATTATGAGGGTTAATTTGAGACAGATTAAGAGTTCTGCTTGCTAAAAAATAGTCTGAATACCTCTCCTCCCCACAGAACTATACTTGTGGTTATCACAATGATCCCCCATGTCGTTAAGTCTAGAGGAATGACACGAAACATTTCTCCACCAAAACTCGTTATCAGAATCTGTCCGACAAAAATAGCTAAGGCAATAAGGAGGAAGTTTGTACAACGGCTTAGCTCAGAAAAAGCAGATTTTCCAGAGCGATAAGCTTTAGCATTAAACATATTCCAAAACTGTAAGAATACAAAAATGCTGAAGAACACAGATAATTCGTAGGGGCTAAAAGCTCCTTCGGAGAATACAGTAAACTGTCGAATAAACTCAGTAGGACTAAAATCGACTAAACTCTGTAAGTCTACATGCTTAAAGTACTGTATTAGACCCAATAAGAGTACTACAAAGAAACCTCCTAACCCAAAGATGCGTTTAGCCATAGCTGGACTAATGATATTATCAGTCTGCTTTCTTGGCTTGTCTTTCATGACATGGCGACTAGGAGGCAAGGAGGCTAACGCTAATGCCGCAAAGGTATCCATGATGAGATTAACCCATAACATTTGGGTAACAGTTAAAGGGCTTTCAGTTCCAAGGAATGATCCAATCAATACGATGAAACATGCAGCCACATTAATTGTCATCTGGAAGAGTATAAAACGCTGTATATTTAGATGAAGAGAGCGACCCCACATAACAGCTTGAGTAATTGAGGCGAATGAGTTATCTAATATAGTAATGTCACTAGCTTCCTTGGCTACAGATGTACCATCACCCATAGAAAGTCCAACTTGTGCTCTATTTAATGCTGGGGCATCATTTGTTCCATCGCCAGTTACTGCAACCACTTCTCCCTGCTGTTGAAGCAGACGTACTAGACGCTCCTTATCCATAGGTCTAGCTCTACTCATAATACGAATATCCTTGACAATAGGAAGGAGCTCTTCGTCTTTCATAGCAGCAAACTCTGCTCCTGTTATAAGTTGTTTATCAGTGCAACTTTCATCCCAAAGACCAATCTGGCGTCCAATTTCTTTAGCTGTTCCTGGTGTATCACCTGTGACAATTTTAATCTGTATTCCCGCTTCCATACATTTTTTGATTGCATCTGGGACCTCAGGTCGTATTGGATCGCTAATCCCCACAATGCCCATAAAAATCATATTCGGAAGAGGAAGGAGATGACCGTCACGCCAAGGAATCTCATTTTCTTCTATGTATGCGTAAGCGAAGCCTATGGTACGATAAGCCTTGCTTTGATATGTCTGAAGTTGATTGTTATATGACTGATAGGAAGCTTGATCTAAGGAGCATAATCCCATGACTATCTCAGGAGCTCCCTTGACCAGCAATAAATGACGCCCCTCGAAATCAACAACTGTCGCCATATATTTACGCTCAGTCGAGAAGGTCAACTGTTCAATGATGGGATTTTCTTCTCTTAGTCTCTGATAATCGCAACCCTCATTGCGAAGCCATAACAGCAAAGCTCCTTCTGTTGGATTTCCGAGAACAGCTATTTTTTCAGGATCACTCAAGTCTAGATGAGCCGTCGAATTTACAGCCATACTTACTTGCAGTAAGGCAGAATCTTCGTACTCATTTGAGAAATGAGTATCAGCAATGGTCATTCTATTCTGAGTTAGTGTCCCTGTCTTATCTGTGCAAATGACGGTAGCAGCCCCCATCGTTTCACAAGCATGCATACGACGAACCAAGTTGTTAGTTTTCATCATACTGCGCATACTATATGCTAAGCTGAGAGTCACACTCATTGGGAGTCCTTCAGGAACTGCTACAACGATAACCGTTACGGCAATCATTACCTTCTGGAGGAAGTAGCTTAAGGCATGAGACCATTCAAAATCTGAGAACCCACCTTGAACGGCGTAAATAATAGCAGATCCAACTAAAACCAGCACAGAGATAACGTAACTTACCTTAGTTATCATGTCTGATAGATCGTCCAATTGCTGATTTAAGGGGGTCTTTACTGTATCATCAATTTGAGCTCCCTCAAAAACTCTTCCATACTCGGTATTATCTCCAACTTTCTCTACTTTATATACACAATGCCCATCTAGAATAGTCGTTCCACGGCAAATGTAATTTGTCGGATAAGTAGCCTCAGAATCAAAATCTTCAGGATTTATACTCTTTGAGATTAGAGGTTCTCCCGTAAGAGAGGACTCATCAACCTGAAGAGAAATACTTTCCAAAAGTGTTCCGTCAGCAGGAATTTGTTCTCCAGTTTCAAGAAGTATGATGTCCCCAACGACAATATCTGCTCTTAGAATCTGTGTGATTTGACCATCTCGATAAACTTTGTAGTAGATATCGTCATTAACTTGATTAAGTACCTCAAATTCCTTCTCACTTTTCAACTCAAAGTAAAAGGCAACCCCCGTTGCAAGTAAGACTGCAAGCAGGACTCCTGCCGGTTCTAAAAACAAAGAAATTGACTTCTGACCTTGTCCCCAATACTCATAACATGACACTCCAAAGGACAGAACCATCGCAATGAGTAAGATGATAATGATAGGTTCTTGAAATTTCTCAAAAAACTTAAGCCAAAGACTTTCTCGTTGTGGAGGAGTTAGTACATTAGTTCCATGTTCCCTACGGCTTATTTCCACAGCAGAAGATATGAGACCCATAGACTTAAAGTCATAACAAGGGGTCTCCTTTGAGTTTTTTCTTTGATTCATCATCATGTATTTAACACCGGGACCCCTACTATCAGCGTTGTATCTAAAAAAAAGAAAGCGTGAGGTCGTATTAACATCATGCGTCTATGTGAGACTCGTGAATAATCACCTTGAAATAAAGTAATGATACGACATCGACTCCCACGCTTATTCACGAGTACAGTCGCTTCCAGCACTTTACTATTCCTTTTGAGATTTCCTCACGTTTTACTCAAGAAGAATGAAGCTACGCTTCCTATACAATTATCCAGAAGGGCATATACCAATTTGCTCTTCATATCTGCAAATATAGTGTTTTTTTAAATTAATAGTAATCTAAAAGTTAAACTGCACCCATTAACACTCTCCTCTTAAGAGCAATGACCTCTTACACAACCCCTTTCCCCTTTCAATCCAATAAAAAAGGCTGTGCCAAGACTTAATCTTGACACAGCCTCTGTTATTAAAATAAATATCGCTTTTACTTCAAGCGTAGCTCTTGAACAAGGCGAGGACACTTACCC
>RBKG01000010.1 GCA_003640335.1 Porphyromonas sp. | reverse complement strand
GTAGGCACGACACTTCTTCAAAGCCCAGGGTGAAATGAGGGCAAAGCCCGAAATGAAACCCTGGGTACACAGATATAAAACGAAGAATGAGCTCCGAAGGAGCGGCACTAACAGAGCAAGTATTGGCTTTGCGTTGTGGATGTGCCGCCCCTTTGGGGCTCAATAAATGTGTTACAATGATTAACCCAGGGCTCGCGCCCTGGGCTATGAAGGAGTATCGCCCTTACAGGGTTCTTAGACGTCTCTCCCCAATAGATATACTTTATTCTTTTGATGCACTTGCACTAAAATCTACAAATAACTATACTACTGATCCCCTCTTGGAATAGTCTCTCGTTAAGAGTTCGTAACTTAATTTGAGCCATATCAATGTCGGGAATAAAGCCTTGAGCGCATAAGGTTGTACCCATTCGGTACGCAAACTCTTGGGGAATAAGTCCGAGGGCGATAGGCTACTCAAAATAAATGCACCCACCAAGAGAAGCAAATCTAAACGTTCCGTCTTGCGCTCCCTCAGCACGTACCACAGAGCAATCCCAACAAAAGGAATAATATACGTACTTGATTCGCTGCCCGTACTGAAGAGCACGACAAAGAGCAAGACTGACGACAAGATAGCATAGCGGAAGCCTTGGTACTTATACTGCTTAAAGCGCAAATAAGGCAAGCCAAAGAGAGCCAAGCCCGGTAGAATAAGCCATAAGTCCGAATAAGACGCAAGCCCACTAATCTTGCGCACCATACCCAGCAAAGAAATATTCTGCATAAGCGAGAACATATTATCACCATTCTTTACAGCAAGCCTTTGGAACCATTCCACATACTGAGCGCAGACATATTCGGGACTACTTAGTAGCATTGGCAAGGTGAAGCAAACCAAAGACCAAATAATCAACCACAGGATAAAGAGCCACTTGCGCCTAACGAAAAAGAAAAAGGCTAAGCCAACGACACCATAGAGCTTGACAAAAGTCCCGACCACAATCAGTAAGGCTGCTAAATACTCTTGCTTGCGCTCAATAGCCGCAAATGCTCCTACAATAATCATGGCAATAGCGACATTAAACTGTTGCATCTGTAGGGCGGTCAAGAGTTCGTGCGCACAGAACCACACGATGAAGACCTCTCCCCTACGCTCCAAGGGTAGACTACGCACCGCCCAGTACAAGGTTAGACTCAAGGCTAGCACCCACAGCACCAAGCCCACAGCATCAGGCACAAGAGCAAAAGGAGCTATGACGACAGAGAAGAATGGGCCGTAATAATTGTGGTCGAAGTATTCGGCAGGATACTCGGCATAGAGCGAGAGCTGCTGTACTAGGTGATGATAAACACCTCTAAATATCTCAAAGTTATTATGTCTATGAATGGATAACTTCGTAAGCCCTGCAATAAGTCCGATAAGCGTCCACAGCCCCAAGAGCGTTCGCCTATCCGAGAAAAAAGGCTTAGCAAAAAAGGCCTGCACCTTGCCTAACCACGATGCGCGAGTATTAGTTGTCATGATGTTTTAGATATTGGTCTATATGATAGCGTGGACGCGCCTTAACTTCAATGTATATTTTACCTATGTATTGCCCCACAACTCCTATTGAGAGGAGAAGCATCGAGCCGATGAACCAAAGAGAGAGCATCAGCGAAGCCCAACCGGGGACAGAGAGATGTTCCACATAAGACACCAGCACATAAATAGCCATAACGATGCTGATTAAGAGCGAAAATAAGCCCATACCCACAATAAAGCTAATAGGCTTCGTTGAGAATGAGGTAATCCCATCGACAGCAAGCAGAAGCAGTTTAGTGTAATTATACTTGGACTCTCCAGCCGTACGCTCGCGGATAACATCCTCTACCTCTGCCGAGCGAAAGCCCAACTGCGGAATAATACCTCTGAGGTAGAGGTTACGCTCCGAGTATTCGGAGAGCGCCTCAAGGGCTCGTTTGGACATCAAGCGAAAGTTCGTATGATTAAATATAACATTGATGCCCATATTCTGCTGTAAGCGATAAAAGCCCTCTGCGGTTATGCGCTTCAGCCATGGGTCGGCTTCTCTAGAAGTCTTTACCCCATAGACAATATCACAACCGTCCAAATAGTGGTTTATCATCTCCTCAATGGCCTCCACATCATCTTGCAGGTCGGCATCTATCGTTACGACGACATCTGCACGCTCTCTGGCGGCCATCATACCAGCCATAACGGCCAGTTCGCTCCCTACATTCTTCGCAAGCGACAAGCCCTCAACAAAAGAATTATCCTTATGTAGTTCCTCAATGAGCGACCATGTTCGGTCCCGACTACCATCATTAACATACAGAATTCGGCTAGAGGGCGCAATCTTCCCTAATGCAATCACACGTTTAAGAAAGCTTGTCAGCGTATCGGCAGAATAGCGGAGTATCGCCTCCTCATTATAGCAGGGAGAGACGATGATTAGTTTAGGTATCTCTTGATTAGCCATGATTGGGCAGTGTTTGGATAAAGTCCGAAAAAGTTACAAACTCGGCTCCTTCTCGCAGAAATGCTGAAATCCATTTATCTAGTCGCTCTATCATGCCCTTTCCGGCATTATTGCGCACAACAAAAGGCAGGCGAAACTCAGGGTGCTCACCTAATGGATAAAACTCCCACGGATGAAAGTACACAACCAAATAACCATCATGCCTTAATGTACGCTTGCAGAGCCAGCGATATAATCCAAAGGGAAGATTATGACAAGAGAGCCAAAAGAGCGGAAAACGCACGAGCGGAGTTACTGAAGCGGGTATTTGCAAAACGCCTTCTTTCATAAAGTGCGTTCTTGGTGCTGAGAGATGCATATAACGCCCGGGAATAAATGTCGGGTGTAGGGAGGTATTGTAAGTGTAGCCTGCCTTGGCAATTTCTTGCTCATCAACAGGCATCATACGAGCTTGACGATAGCCCTTGACCTCAATGTCTAATTGCGTCTCAAGCGCATCCTTAGATGCTTTCAAGTCTGCCACCTCAAAAGATGAGTGGTAGTAGCCATGCGAAGCAATCTCATGCCCCGAACGCTTAATGCGCTGCATCAATTCGGGCGTATGCTGAGCGAAATTGGCTGTTGAGAAGAATGTCGCCTTAACGCCATGGCGGTCTAATACATCTAATATCGCTTGAGTACCCTCCTCCGATACGCGTATTTGCTCATCTAAAGCAATCTCAACACCGTGTTCACGAGGAACATCAAACTCCTCAATATCAAAACTCAATAATATCTTATTTCTCTCACTCATTTCTTGTTCAGCATCAACTTATATT
>RBKG01000034.1 GCA_003640335.1 Porphyromonas sp. | reverse complement strand
GAAAAAGAAAAGTACTAACTTTGTCTGTAGAAAGATTAAGCCACGCTTGACGATAGGGAGACTCAACATTTTTCTTTTATCCGAGACAAGCCTCGGTGGTAATGGCGGGCTGTAGTTCCCTCGTGGAGCAAGCAGATTACAAAGCTATCGAAGCACTCAAATCCTGTTTTTCGGAGTTTTCACTTTATCGCACGTGGCTTTCCATAGTAGCGACATCTTGGTAATAAAGATGTCGCTACTTTTATTATACTATCAGGTACAGCAAAAGTATGTATCTTTGCAAGTATTATTGTACCTAAGAGGCTTATGCCCTCTTATTAAGGATTAGGATAAAATTAAATAACAGAATAATATGGCACAGCAGGAAGACCTGTTTAAGAAAGTAGTATCACACTGCAAAGAGTATGGTTTTGTATTTCCTTCATCAGAGATTTATGATGGACTAGGAGCAGTTTACGACTATGGTCAGCTAGGAAGCGAACTTAAGAATAATATCAAGAGGTATTGGTGGGATGCGATGACGCTCCTACAAGATAATGTAGTAGGTATTGATTCTGCAATCTTTATGCACCCTACTATTTGGAAGGCTTCAGGACACGTAGATGCATTCAATGACCCATTGATTGACAATAAGGATAGTAAGAAGCGTTATAGAGCTGACGTCCTTATTGAAGAGCAGTTGGCTAAGTTTGAAGATAAGATTGCCAAGGAAGTCGCTAAGGCTGCCAAGAAGTTTGGTGATGCTTTTGATGAAGCTAAGTTTAAGGAAACTAATCCACGCGTACTTGAAAATCAGGCTAAGTGGAATGCTTTGCATGAGCGTTTCTCTCAGGCTCTTAATGATAATAACCTTGAGGAACTCCGCCAGATTATTATTGACCAAGAGATTGTTTGTCCTATAAGTGGTACACGTAACTGGACAGAAGTACGTCAGTTTAATCTGATGTTTGCGACTGAAATGGGTAGTACTGCTGATGGTGCCATGAAGGTGTATCTAAGACCAGAAACGGCTCAAGGTATCTTTGTAAACTATCTCAATGTTCAGAAAACAGGTCGTATGAAGGTGCCTTTTGGTATTGCTCAGATTGGTAAGGCCTTCCGTAATGAGATTGTAGCTCGTCAGTTCATCTTCCGTATGCGCGAGTTTGAACAGATGGAAATGCAGTTCTTCGTGCGTCCGGGTGAAGAACTAGACTGGTTCCGTAAGTGGAAGGAAACACGTCTGAAGTGGCACAAGGCTCTAGGCTTGGGTGATGCTAAGTATCGTTACCATGACCATGAAAAGCTAGCTCACTACGCTAATGCCGCTACAGATATTGAGTTTGAAATGCCATTTGGCTTTAAGGAAGTAGAGGGTATTCATAGCCGTACAGACTTTGACCTTAAGCGTCACGAAGAGTTTAGTGGTAAGAACATTAAGTACTTTGACCCTGAACTAGGTGAAAGTTATGTGCCTTATGTTATCGAAACCTCAATTGGTGTAGACCGTATGTTCCTTAGCTTGATGTGTGGTTCTTATGAAGAGGAGAAGCTTGAAGGTGGTGATACTCGTACTGTTCTTCGTCTCCCTGCTCCATTAGCTCCGGTTAAGCTTGCTGTACTTCCTCTTGTTCGTAAGGACGGTTTGGATGCAAAGGCTCGTGAGATTGTTAGTGAATTACGCTTTGACTTCAACTGTCAGATAGATGAGAAGGACAGTATTGGTAAGCGTTATCGCCGTCAAGATGCTATTGGTACGCCATTCTGTATTACTGTAGATCATCAGACTATGGAGGATAATACAGTAACTATCCGCTATCGTGATACTATGCTTCAAGAACGTATCGCTATCAGCGAACTAGCACGCTTTATCGGTGAGCAAGTTTCGATGAAGAGCCTATTGAAAAAGATTAGTGAATAAGCGTCTGTAATTAGATATAGCATGTTACGTAAAGTATTTGGTGCGTTATTGCTTAGCTCTGTGTTTGTCTTCTCTAGTTGCTCTGAAACTATAGATGTAAATGCTGAGCGTAGAGCCGAAAATGAGAAGGTGTTCTTAAGTTATGCCAGCGATAAGAACTTTGAAAAGGTTAGTTTGCCTGGCAATTATGGAGATCGCTACATCTACATGAATAAAAAAGTATCGGGTTCAGGTACTGTTGCTCCTAGAGCAACAGACCTAATCAAGATGCACTATGAAGTAGCGTTACTAAGTACATACAAATCGGGGACTCCTCGTTTCTTTGATGGTAACATCAATAAGCAGAATGTCTCTTCTATGCGTATAAGTGATTTGATACCGGGTGTTGCTATCGCGCTTCAAAGTATGAAGGTAGGGGATAAGGCTGAGGTCTTAATCCCATGGTTCTTAGCTTATGGTTCTCGGGATTCACAGGTAGTACCTGCGTTTTCAGCATTGTACTATAACATTGAATTGTTATCAATCGTAGGAGACCAAGAATAGAGATGCAGGATATACATTTCTTATTGAGTAACGATGATGGTTTTCGTGCGCCCGGCATTCAAGAGCTTGCTCGTAAGTTGATGCCTCTTGGGCAGGTTACAATCGTTGCTCCAGATGGACCTAGGTCAGGTTTTTCTTCAGCTATAAGTACAACCTTACCTCTACGCCTAAAGAAGCGTCATGAAGAAACTGGTTTGACGATTTATAGTGTGGAAGGTACTCCAGTTGATTGCGTCAAGTTGGCATTAGGTACACTATTCCAAGAGCAAGCTCCTTCTTTAGTTATCTCAGGTATTAACCACGGCAGTAATGAGGGTATTTGTGTTCATTACTCTGGTACTGTTGGCGCTGCTCGTGAGGCTTGTATTGCAGATGTTCCGGCCTTGGCTATTTCGCTTGATGATGTGGCAGAGCGTCCCGACTTTACAGATGCGCTTGAGCTTAGTCTTCAAGTAGTAAAGTATGTTCTAGAGAATGGTATTCCTACTGGAACGCTATATTCTCTGAATGTGCCTAAGACAAAGCCTCTAGGTCTTAAAGTGTGTCCTCAAGCGGTCAGTCGCTTCGTTGATGAATGGATGCCTAGCAGGAATGCGCGAGGTCATGAAGTTTATTGGATGCAAGGCTATCAGGCTAATCCAAAGACATGTACAGGCTCTACGGATATAGAATATCTAAGGGCAGGCTATGCAACTCTAACTCCATTGATGCTAGACCAAACAGACTATAAGGCATTAGAGAACATCCACATTTAACAATGCGTTATTTTATCATTGTAGGTGAGGCTTCAGCAGATTTGCACGCTTCTCGTCTTGTAGAGGCGATTAAGCTGAGAGATGCTGAGGCTTCATTTGCTTTTATGGGGGGCGACCTGCTTGCAGAGGCAACAGGCGAGAAGCCTATTGTTCATTATCGGGATGTAGCTTTTATGGGCTTAATTCCTGTGCTGATGAATTATAGTAAGATTAAGTCAGCGGCTAAACGTGTACAGCAGGCTATGCTGGATTTCAAGCCAGATGTCGTAATCCCTGTGGACTATGCTGGCTTTAATCTGCGCTATATTCTACCTTTTGTCAAGAAGCATTTATCTGCAAAACTGATTTATTATATCCCTCCTAAGCTTTGGGCTTGGAAGGCTGGGCGCATCAAGACGCTGCGTAAGTATGTAGATTTGCTACTCTGCATCTTGCCTTTTGAAGAACAGTATTTCTCAGAGCGAGGTGTCAATAGCTGTTATGTGGGCAATCCTTGCGTTGATGCAACTCTTGACTACTATATACAAGGGGAAGGTGCGCGCAAAGAGCAGATTGCTATATTGCCCGGTAGTCGTAAGCAAGAGTTGAAGAGTAATCTAACGTTGATGCTTGAGTCTGTTCGCCCCTATACGGATAAATATCATATTGTCGTAGCTGGAGCACCAGGACTAAATAAGGAGGACTATCAGCCTTATATGTCGGATTATAAGCATGTAGAGGTTGTATTTGGAAATACTTATAACCTTGTGTCTACAAGTAAACTAGCCTTGGTTACATCGGGTACAGCTACACTAGAGACTGCGCTCTTGGGTACTCCTGAAATTGTTTTTTATCGAATGGGAGGGCAGCGTATAGCTCGTTGGGTGTTTGAGACTTTTTTCTCTGTGCCATTTATTTCCTTAGTCAATCTTATTCTTGGTAGGGCATTAGTTCCAGAGCTTATTGGCTCAGAAGTCAATGTCTCGCGTATCCGTCAAGAAATCGACACGCTTTTAGATACTTCAAACTATGCAAAGCAAATTGAGGGTATCGGAGAATTGAGGAATATATTGGGGCAAGAGCGTACGGGAAAGCTTGCTTCGGAGGCTATATTGGATTATGTAAAGAGTAATATAAGTTAATAGAGAAAGTTATATAATGCTCTTACTCTTGGATAAGGAGTATTGGGCTTATTATCAGATTTTCTTGAGCTTGTAATATGGAAAATAAGAAGTTCCCTATTGGGGTTTTTGACTCGGGATATGGAGGATTGACAATTCTCTCGGCTATTCGTAAGCTATTGCCTGAGTATGATTATGTCTATCTAGGTGATAATGCGCGTTCTCCTTATGGAACGCGCTCTTTTGATGTCATAAATGATTTTACGCTTCAGGCTGTTCGCTATCTTTTTAGTGAGGGTTGCCCTTTAGTTATATTGGCTTGTAATACAGCTTCGGCAAAGGCTTTAAGAGAAATTCAGCAGAAGTATTTGCCTACAAGTGAAGACCCAAGCCGTAGAGTGCTGGGAGTAATCCGTCCGACTGCCGAAGTTGTGGGGAATGTAACTGAGACTAAGCATATCGGCATTATGGCAACCCCAGGAACAATATCGGCGCAATCTTATGAAGTGGAATTAGCAAAGCTCTTTCCCGATGTTTCTGTTCATGGGCAAGCTTGTCCTATGTGGGTACCGCTTGTTGAGTATGGAGAGAGTAATGGAGAAGGGGCAGATTTTTTTGTACAGAAGTATTTGAATGAATTATTAGAGCAAGATAAGCAGATTGATAGCATTGTACTTGCTTGCACCCATTATCCCTTATTGCGCCCGAAGATAGAACAGTACTTACCTGAGGGTATTACTTTGCTCTCTCAGGGCGAACTTGTCGCCACCTCGCTTAAGGATTATCTACATCGCCATCCCGAAATGAATGATAGACTAACGCAGGGAGGCTCTATCCGTTACTTGACTACGGAATGCCCTGATAAGTTTGGTGATTTAGCTTCAATCTTTGTAGATGAAGAGGTAAATGCGACAAGGGTCAAGATTAACTAGATAATACAATGATTTCAATCAATAAAGTAACGGTTCGTTTCGGAGGGTTCTCCCTTTTTGAAGAGATTGCTTTCGTCGTTTCTTCTCGTGACCGTATAGCTCTTACGGGTAAGAATGGCGCAGGTAAATCAACCTTATTGAAGCTCATCGCAGGGCTTGAGACGCCCTCAGAGGGTACTATTGATAAGCCTAAGGACCTGCGCATAGGTTATCTTCCTCAAGTAATGAAGCACGAGGATGGTCGCACTGTGTATGAAGAGTGTGAAGCTATTTTTGAGCATATACGAGCCTTAAAGCAAGAAGTCGATGACCTAGCTAATGCCCTTGCTGAACGTACTGATTATGATAGCGAAGAGTACACAGAGTTAATTGACCGTTACAGCTCACGTAGTGATGAGCTCAGTATGGTCAGTGATGGCAGTTATCATGCTCAGATTGAGCGTACACTAATGGGCTTGGGGTTTGAGCGTGAAGATTTTGTTCGTCAATGTTCGACCTTTAGTGGAGGATGGCGCATGCGTATAGAGCTAGCTAAGATATTGCTGCAACGTCCTGATGTCCTGCTCTTAGATGAACCTACTAACCATCTTGATATTGAATCTATTCGGTGGTTGGAGCGATTTATCAATCAGAGTAATAGCGCGCTGATTTTGATTTCGCATGATAGAGCCTTCATGGATGCTACGACTAAGCGTACTATTGAGATTGAGTTGGGCAAAATCTATGATTATCGTACCAACTATTCGCATTATGTCAAGCTACGAGAGGAGCGTTTGGAACAGCAACAACGTGCCTATCTTAACCAGCAGAAAAGCATACAGGCGACAGAAGCCTTTATCGAACGCTTTCGTTATAAGCCTTCCAAAAGTGACCAAGTACAAAGCCGTATTAAGCAACTTGAGAAAATAGAGCGCATAGAGATTGAAGATATTGACCGTAAGGCGATGCACTTTCGTTTTATGCCAGCTGTTCAGTCTGGAGCTTATCCTGTAGTTGTTGAGCACTTGGAGAAGAAGTATGGAAATCATACGGTATTCTCTGATGTGAATATGACGATTAAGCGTGGAGAGAAAGTTGCATTTGTAGGTAAGAACGGAGCCGGTAAGTCTACCCTTGTAAAATGTATTATGGGGGATATCAATGATTATTCTGGTACGCTTCAATTAGGTCATCAAGTAGAGGTTGCCTATTTTGCCCAAACTCAGAGCCAAGCTCTAGATGATAATCTAACGATTTACGAAACAATTGATAGGGAAGCGCAGGGAGAGATACGTACTCGTATCAATGACTTGCTGGGCGCTTTTATGTTTGGAGGTGAGCTGAGCGAGAAGAAAGTAGGCGTTCTTAGCGGAGGTGAACGTGGTCGTCTTGCTCTAATTAAGTTACTCTTACGTCCCGCTAACTTGCTAATTCTTGACGAACCGACAAATCACTTGGATATTAGGTCTAAGGAAGTTCTCAAGGAAGCGATAGCTAATTTTGAAGGAACTGTTATCCTTGTTTCGCACGATAGAGAGTTCTTAGATGGTCTAGCTACACGTTTGTATGAATTTAAGTCCGGGCGTGTTATTGAGCATATGGGCGGTATCTACGACTGGTTGCATAAGAAAGATGTGGAGGAAGAGCAAGCTAATCCTCGTGCTACAGTCGCTCAAAATCAAATGAGCACTATTAATAAGGAAGGAGCCGAGAATTATGCTCAGCATAAGGAAGAGAGTAAGCGACGTCGAGCATTAGAGCGAGAGCTTAAAGCGTGCGAAGAACGCAGCGAAGAGATTGATGGCTTGTTGCGCGAACTAGAGGTTCAGATTAGTGAAAATCCACAAGATGAACACTTCAAACGTTATGATGAGCTTAAGCGAGAACAAGACTCTATCATGACTCGCTGGGAGGAACTCGCAGAGGAGCTAGAGAGCTAGTAATCATCAAATTTAATATTACTAGGGCATAATGAAACATTAGTTTCGTTATGCCCTATTTAAGTTTATCTTCTATTTAGCGGTATCTTAGATGATAAGCCGAGACTGCCTGTCGAGGCTCGCAGATGAAAGGGGGGATTATTGCTATCTTTGCAAGACCAAATAAAATTTAAGGATATAACTCAATGGAACCATACGTACACCTTCATGTACACTCTCAATATTCGCTTCTTGATGGTCAAGCTGCTATAAAAGAGCTAGTCAATAAAGCCTCTAGTGATGGTATGAGAGGAATTGCTCTTACTGACCATGGTACAATGTTCGGTATAAAGGAGTTTTATAATTGTATTAAGAAGAAGAATGCACCTATTTTAGCTCAAGAAAAGGAGCTTAAAGCTAAAATAAATAGCCTTAAAGAGCAAGATACTCTTAGCGATGATGAGCAGCAAACTCTTTCAGAATTAGAGAGTGAGCTTAAGACGGTTCAAGCTCAAGTATTTAAGCCTATTATGGGGTGTGAAACGTATTGTGCACGTAGAGGACGAGCATTGAAGGATAAGAATGTTCCGCATCCGTACTATCCTAATAGAAGTGCTGATAATAGTGGCTGGCACCTTATCCTTTTGGCGAAGAACCTACAAGGTTATAAAAACCTCATCAAGATGGTGAGTATTAGCTTTACTGAAGGCTTCTATGGTAAACCTCGTATAGATAAAGAGCTCCTTGAGAAATATCATGAAGGTATTATTGTTAGTTCTGCTTGTTTGGGTGGCGAGATTGCTCAGCATATCATGCACGGCAATATAGCTGAGGCCGAGAAGAGTATAGAGTGGTTTAAGGGGATTTTCGGTGATGATTACTACTTAGAGGTACAACGTCATAAGACCGATAAGCCTGATGGAAATACTTCTGTTTATGAAGAGCAAGAACGCGTAAATGGAGTTATCCTAGAGTTAGCTAAGAAGCATGGCGTTAAGGTTATCGCGACTAATGATAGTCACTTTGTCAATGAAGAAGATGCAGAAGCTCATGACCGCCTTGTGTGCTTGAGTACAGGTAAGCGCGTAGACGACCAGCAACGCTTGCACTATACTAAGCAAGAGTGGATTAAGACGCAGGCTGAGATGAACGCTATCTTTGCTGATATCCCAGAGGTGCTACGCAATACTCAAGAGATACTAGATAAGGTAGAGTTATATAGCATCGATAATCCTCCTTTGATGCCGGACTTTCCTATTCCAGAGGGTTTTGCTAATGATGACGAATATCTGCGCCATTTGACTTATATAGGTGCCGAGAAGAAGTATGGTGAGAATCTTACTGATGAAGTTCGTGAGCGTATTGACTTCGAGCTATCAACGATTAAGAATATGGGTTTCCCGGGGTACTTCTTAATTGTTCAAGATTTCATCGCTGCTGCTCGTAGTATGGGCGTATTTGTAGGACCTGGTCGTGGTAGTGCTGCTGGTAGTGCTGTGGCTTATTGCTTGAATATTACGGATATTGACCCTATTAAGTATGATTTGCTGTTTGAGCGTTTCTTAAATCCTGACCGTATCTCCATGCCTGATATTGATATCGACTTTGATGATGATGGTCGAGCTGAGGTATTGCGTTGGGTAACGGAGAAGTATGGCTATGAAAAGGTGGCTCATATCATTACCTACGGAACGATGGCAACGAAGAGTAGCATTAAGGATGTTGCTCGAGTTTATGGTGTTGATATTCCCACAAGTAATCGTCTAGCTAAGCTAGTTCCAGATAAGATTGAAGGAGTAAAAAAGGTTACACTTAAGGATGCTATTGAGCATGTTCCTGAGTTAGCTAAAGCTGCCGTAGGAACAGATACTCTTGTTCGAGAAACTCTCAAGTATGCTCAGCAGTTAGAGGGCAATGTCAGAAACACAGGTGTACATGCCTGCGGTATCATTATCGGTAAAACAGATATTAGCGATGTCGTTCCGATAAGTACTGTAGAAGATAAAGAGACCAAAGAAAAACTTCTCGTAACGCAGTACGAAGGCTCTGTAATTGAGGAGACGGGTCTAATTAAGATGGACTTCCTCGGTCTGAAGACCTTATCCGTTATTAAGGAAGCACTTTTAAATATCAAGGCTCGTCATGGAGTAGAAGTGGATATTGATAATATCCCCCTAGATGACCCTAAAACTTATAAGCTCTATAGTGATGGAAGGACTATTGGTACTTTCCAGTTTGAATCTGCAGGGATGCAGAAGTATTTGAGAGAATTGCGTCCTTCGGCATTTGAGGATTTGATTGCTATGAATGCCCTTTATCGTCCGGGACCTATGGAATATATCCCCGACTTTATCGCGCGTAAACATGGTCGTAGCCCTATTGTCTATGACCTGCCTTGTATGGAGAGATTCCTTAAAGATACCTATGGAATTACTGTGTACCAAGAGCAAGTCATGTTATTGTCGAGAGAAATCGCTGGTTTTACTCGAGGTCAGAGTGATGAGCTTCGTAAGGCTATGGGTAAAAAACTAGAGGATAAGATGGCGGCTCTTAAGGTTAAGTTCATGGCGGGAGGTACTAAGAATGGCTATGATGAGAAGGTCTTAGAGAAAATTTGGAATGACTGGAAAGAGTTTGCTAAGTACGCCTTTAATAAGAGTCATGCGACGTGTTATAGTTGGGTTGCTTACCAAACAGCTTACTTGAAAGCTAATTATCCTAGTGAATACTTAGCTGGAGCATTGAGTCGTAACTTGAATAACATCACCGAACTGACTAAGCTCATGGATGAAGCTCGTTCTTTGGGGATTAAGGTGCTAGGACCTGATATCAATGAGTCTGGCTATAAGTTCTCAGTAAATAGCCGTGGTGATATTCGTTTTGGTCTATCTGCTATTAAGAATGTAGGAGGAGCTGTAGTTGAAAATATCCTACAGGTTAGAGAAGAGGGAGGAGCTTTCAAAGATGTTTATGATTTCTTTGAGCGTGTAGACTTGAGCATTATCAATAGTAAGGCTCTTGATAGTTTGGTTTATGCTGGTAGCTTTGATAGTTTTGGCATTACAAGAGAATTGTATCATGACCTTGACCCAGAGGATAGGACGGAGTCTAACTTCCTTAGCTCTCTTATTCGCTATGGTAAGCTCTTGGCAGAAGAAAAACATATCAATGAGCATTCTCTATTTGGAGGTGATGATGAGGCGATGCAACTCCCTCGCCCTCCATATCCTACCCATGAAGCTACAACGGGAGACCTTGAGCGTTTGAGTAAAGAAAAGGATTTGGTTGGCTTGTACTTGTCGGCTAATCCGCTTGCGCCATATCGTCTACTCCTTGATTATCATTGTAATATGAATACTAATCAGCTGTCGGAGTACATTGAGTCAGGTCAAAGAGGCTCTTATACCTTAGGCGGAATGATAACGAAGGTTTTCGAGGGGCGCGCTAAGAATGGTAATTTATATGGTCGTATGACGATTGAAGATTACCATGGTAATTATGAAATTGCCATCTTCGGGGATAAGTATTTGGAGCTCAAAAGTTTTATCAATAAGGATAGTTTGGTGCTGATACATGGAGATATCGAATCTCGTCCGTTCCGTCCTGATGAGCTAGAGTTTAATATTAAGCGCATTTCTCAAATGACAGAGACAATGCAGGAGCATGTACTCAATGTCGTACAGATAGCCATACCCGTTGATGCCTTTAGGGAAGATGAGTTACTTGACCTAACAACTTTCTTGGAAAACAATAAAGGGGAATCTAAGTTATATATACGAGTAATAGACCCGAATGGACAATTAGATAGTACGCTTGAGTTTACGGGGCATGGTATTCGCCCATCAACAAGTGTGCTAGAGTATTGCGAAGCGCATGGCTATGAACTCAAAGCTAAGAACAGTAATAATGTATAACAAATAGAATTATAAAGGAAATGGCATTACAAATTACAGACCAGAGCTTTGATGCTCTGTTGAAAGAGAATGAAGTTGTAGTAGTGGATTTTTGGGCTACTTGGTGTGGTCCTTGCCAAATGGTAGGTCCAATCATTGAAGAGCTTGCTGCAGATTACGAAGGTCGTGCTGCTATCGGTAAGTGTGATGTAGATGCAAATAGCGAACTACCTGCTCAGTTTGGTGTTCGTAATATCCCTACTATCCTATTCTTTAAGAAGGGTGAACTTGTAAACAAGCTTGTAGGTGCACAGCCTAAGGCTAAGTTCGTAGAAGTTCTAGACTCAATTCTTTAAGATTTAGTACACTTAAGTAAAG
>RBKG01000005.1 GCA_003640335.1 Porphyromonas sp. | reverse complement strand
TGCTCCGTCTGCTCTTGAGTCGGCACCATTTGTTCGTAATAGCGCTGCATATTATTCATAGCCGTACGCAATTCAAGTGGCTCAAGAACGGCACGCAAAGCCTCTAAGTTAGGTCTAACCACTTCATAATCTTGAGGCTTAAACTCTACGGGAGCATCAAGTGCAATTGTTGCAAGTCGCTTAGATACAAGGGCATTCTCTATATTGTTGCGTACCTTATCCCCTGCACTACCTTTAATCTCATGCGCATGCTCAATCATCGTTTCGATTGAACCATACTCAGCGATTAACTTAGCTGCCATAACAGGACCAATGCCCGGAACGCCGGGGAAATTATCCGCACTATCCCCCATAAGAGCCAAGATGTCTATAAGCTGACGAGGCTCTGCAATCTTCCATTTCTCGCACACATCGCGCGGACCTATCTCATCATAACCGCCACCACGCTGAGGAGCTAATATGCTCACCTTAGGTGTTACTAGCTGTCCGTAATCCTTATCGGGAGTAGCCATGATGACCTCAAAGCCTTCTCGCTCGGCCATGACCGACATCGTACCGATGACATCATCAGCTTCATAGCGAGGTACCTCAATCACCTCAATACCCATAGCCTCTAAGAAAGCCTTGATATGAGGCACAGCAAAAATGATTGGTTCGGGAGTCGCTTCTCTTTGTGCCTTATACTCAGGGAAGAAATCCTTACGGAAGCTCCCGCCCGGAGGGTCAAAGACTACCGCAATATGAGAGGGTTTGAAGTTGCGCAGGATATCACTTATCGTATTGACAAAGCCAAATATGGCACTTGTATCTTGTCCTTTGGTATTGATACGTGGATTTTTGGCAAATGCGTAGTAGGCTCTAAAAATAAAAGCATACGCATCTATGAGGTACAGCTGTTTCATATGGAGCTATGCTTTATTAGGGGTGAGCAAAATCGAGATAATACGGAAACGCTCTAGGGTCTTTACCGTTAGCGTCCACTCACCAGCCACAACCTTATCCCCTACCTTCGGCAGGTCTTGTTTGATTTCTAGGAACAAGCCTCCGAGTGTATCCACAGCATCTTCGCAATCGCCAAAAGAACCGTCTTCTAGCTCTAGATAGCGGTGCACATCGCTAATAGGCGTCTTGGCTTCAAAAAGGAAACTTCCATCAGCTTGTTTTTTATAAGGCAATGCTTCCTCATCATACTCATCGCTGATATCACCTACAATTTCCTCAATGATATCTTCCATCGTAACCAGACCACTCGTTCCGCCGTACTCATCTACGACAATAGCCATGTGTATCTTCTTGGTACGCAATTCTTCTAGCAGGTCATCAAGAGGCTTATTCTCTGGAACAAAGTGCGCAGGGCGGATAATAGTCTGCCACTCAAAGTCTTTATCCTTATCCTTGTAAGGGATAAAATCTCGGATATAAACTAATCCTTTGATATTATCTTCATTCTCCTCATAGACAGGGATGCGCGAGTAGCCACACTCTAGAGCAAACTCAAGCATCTTATGATAATCCCATGATATGTCAATATCAACCATATCAATACGAGCAACCATAATCTCACTCGCTGTCTTGGAATAGAAGTTGATAATCTCTTCAAAAATCTGCTTTTCATCAGGCTTCCTATCGCCTAAAAGGTCTACAGCTTGGCTCAAATCATCCATCGAAATATCATAGCGTTTGCGCTCCATACGGCTAGTGATGATATTCGTTGAACCCATCAGTATTGAAGAGAATGGGCGCAAAAGCTTGACCAAGCCCTGTATCGTAGGAGCTGAGAAACGACTAAAATTTAAGGGATTACCCTGTGCATAAACCTTAGGAATGATTTCGCCAAAGAGAAGCAATAATAGGGTTAGGACTACCGTCTGAATGATAAACCCTAAAACAGATGATGATGTGAAGTCAAAAATGAGATTGAAGGCATAACTCGTCAAGACGATAATCGCTACATTAACGATATTATTGCCAATCAAAATGGTAGCAAGGAGTCGTTCGGAATCACCAAGAACAGAGAGCAAAGCTCCATCATGAGCATGCTCTTCTTCCTTCACGCTATCGAGTTCCTTAGGACCTAAGGAGAAAAAAGCAACTTCACTAGACGACATATAAGCAGAGACTACCAACAAAAGTATAGACCCTCCGAGGGCAATCCATGCCCCCAGAGGGATACTACTTCGTACGATGTCTCCTAACAAGGGATAACTATCCATTTAGCAGACTCGGAGAATTATAAACTGTGCTCTGTAAGATAGCGTTCAGCTTCGATAGCAGCCTTACAACCCATAGCAGCAGCTGTAATGCCTTGACGATAATGAGGGTCGGCAACATCACCAGCAGCATAAACCCCAGGAATGTTTGTACGAGGAGAATCTCCTTCTGTCTTGATATAGCCAACTTCGTCACGCTCTAGATATTCAGCGAAGAGTTCGCTATTAGGGTTGTGACCAATAGCCAAGAAGAAACCATCTATAGCAATATCTACATATTCTTCATCAGCCTCGCCACGACGCTTAACAAGGTGTGCACCTTCAACGCCATTATCACCAAACAAGCCTACTGTGTTGTGTTCGAAAAGCACAGTGATGTTTTCCTTATTGAGGACACGCTCCTGCATAATCTTACTAGCACGCAAGAAAGGCTTACGCACAATCAGATATACATGCTTAGCTAGATTAGAGAGGTAAAGAGCTTCTTCACAAGCAGTATCGCCACCACCTACGACAGCGACATTCTTCTTACGATAGAAGAAACCATCACAAGTAGCACAAGCCGAAACGCCCATACCGGCATACTTCTTCTCATCTTCCAAGCCAAGGTACTTAGCTGATGCCCCAGTAGAGATAATCACAGTATCAGCAGTAACTTCTGCACCTGTATCAAATGTTACCACAAAAGGACGTTGAGAGAGGTCTGCCTTCACAGCGATACCCGTGCGCACTTCTGTACCGAAACGTTCAGCTTGCTTACGAAGGTCTTCCATAAGCTCTGTACCCGTAACGCCAGATGGATAACCAGGGAAATTCTCTACTTCAGTTGTTGTCGTTAGCTGTCCGCCAGGTTGCAATCCTTCATAAAGGAGCGGACTAAGATTGGCACGTGATGCATATATAGCAGCTGTATAACCAGCAGGGCCCGAACCGATAATCAGGCAACGACGATGTTCTCTTGACATAATATCTATTTTTATTTATTCTTTTCTCTTATAACGACAAAGATACCTCTTTTGTTTGGACTAACTAGCTCTAAACATAAGGCTTCTCTATCCATCAACAGACAGCATAAATA
>RBKG01000138.1 GCA_003640335.1 Porphyromonas sp. | reverse complement strand
CTTTTGAAAAGGACATAATACATAATCCATCTGTAGAAGAAGCGTTGAGGAATGACTAATATAAGCACCCACAAACGTTCACGCTCGAAGATATAAGCCATTATCGAAACGCTTGCATCAATAACGAGGAACAGTGCATAATACGAGAGTATCTGCACCACATTACCCGTAAATAGGCCGATAATCATCAACACGTCCGCAATAGGAGAGAAAGTCGGAATAATGTACTGAAAGATGAGCATATTAGGCATTGCCCAAAGTCCGAACCCGCCCTTTGATGGCGCAAAGAGAGCCGAACGATGTTTCCAGAAAGCTTGCATCACACCGAAGCTCCAGCGAATACGCTGCTTAACAAACTGACGAAGTGTTTCTGGTGCTTCTGTCAGGGCCACAGCATAATTTTCATTCTCAATAATATAACCATGCTCATTGATGCTCATCGTTAGGTCGCAGTCTTCTGCCAGTGTATCAGTCGTAAAGCCTCCTACCTCCTGAATAACAGCCTTACGGAAAGCTCCGATAGCTCCGGGAACGACCGTTACTGCATTGATATTGGAGTAGGCCATACGGTCAAAATTCTGACTACTCGTGTACTCTATGGCCTGCCAATAGGTAAGCAGGTTTCTCTGATTACCCACCTTCACATTACCAGCTACTGCACCTACACGCTTCTCCTTGTCTGCTATAAAGTGGTTCATCAATCGCCTCACAGCATCATCTTTGAGCTGTGTATCGGCATCAATACAAACAACGTATTCGGATATGCAAGCCTCAACACCATAATTTAATGCTGAAGCCTTACCTCCATTGGGTTTAGATAGTATCGTAACCTCACGATCATCGCCAAAGGCTTCTCGCACACGCTCTAGCGTATGGTCTTTGCTACCATCATCAACGAAATAAATATGAATATTAGGATAATCCTGTTGCTTCAAGGTCTTAATCGTACGCACGATATTGACTTCCTCATTGTATGCTGGCACGATGATAGACACAAGCGGAGCCGTAGCAGGGTCAATAGGTGGATAATGACGCCTATTCTCCGCACGCTTCTCACGCACCATCAGCACATACATAAATAGCAGGCGAAGTGTACCCAAGCCAAGGAATACAAGGAATAAAGCCGTAAGGAAATCGGACATGTGGTAGATGAGCTCTGCAAGGAAGAGATTTGAGCGCATAGCATAGTAAGCCTTTCCCTTCTCTATAGGAGGCATAAGCGTCTTCCTATCCATACCTAGATACTGCTCAAGAGTTATGAACTGATAACCTGAGCGCTTCAAACTATCTATAATACGAGGCAGAGCATCGAGAGTAGGTTTACGCGAATTACCTCCTGCATCATGGAGCAAGATGATATGCCCATCTTCATGACGAACACCATCCATAACACGCTGATAAATCTGTTCGGCAGTAACATTGGGTTGCCAGTCATTAGGGTCAATAGACTCTCCCACGAAGAAATAATTCCTACGGCTAGCGACAATCATAGGCCATATTTCTTCATGCTCAGTCGGGTCTGCATCTGCATTATAAGGAGCACGGAACAGAATAGTACTATGCCCCGTGATACTCTCTATCAGCATTCGGGTAAGTTTCAACTCGGCATACGAACGCTGGTCGGAGTTCTTACCCATATCATGGTGCGTAAAGGTATGGTTCCCGATTGTGTGTCCTGCATTATAGACCTGCCTTACTAAAGGGAGGTTTTTCTCCATTTGTAGCCCCACCATAAAGAAGGCTGCAGGGACTTTGTACTTCTTCAGAGTATCAAGCACTGAGGGCGTCCAATAGCTATCAGGACCGTCATCAAAGGTTAGAACGAGCTGTTTATCCCCGCACTTACCTAACCTCTGAATAGTATAGGTTGAGGGTAAAGCCTGATAGTATTCCTCCGAAATGAGCCTATTAGCAGAGTCAATCATCACGGATATTTTCCCCGGACGAGGTTCAGAGGTTACGTTAAGAACCTCGCCAGAGCCTATAAAATTGACGTCATCAGTGCCATCAAGAGGCATTAACTTATTTATATTTAGCCGTGCCGTGCCATTCCACGACATATCCTTGTCATAGAAACGCCATATACGTCTATCCTCCGTACCTAGACGCCACAGACCATAACCAGCAAGATGATACTCTGCCCCAAAACGCATGATATTAAAAGTAGTAGCCGCATCGGGGAAGAATACTTGATGGAGCTTATTATCGTCTAGACTTTGGTAAGAGAAAGTTAGATTATAGGTATCATTATCAAACTGTATCTGTGAGCCTGCATGCTGAGCCTTGGACATAGTTTGGTCAAAAGAAACCGTCGTTCCCTTCTGCCCCTCACCCCAATCATAACCATAGGTAGCTAAGCCTAGTACAATTTTATCATTGGGAACATTCTTTGCTGCCCAGTCTGTAGCTTTCTCAACCCAGCGCTGAGAACTAACGGCTCCCGGCGCGCTTACTGAGTTATGCTCATCATAAGCCATCAAGAAGAGATAGTCATTGTACTTAGCTAACTCTTGCATGTCATAGTCCTCATTGAATGGAGCTACGGCTTGGGTAACATATAGACCATTAGCGTGAAATATCCGTGCAAAGTCTCTGACTAGCGCAACTAAAAGCGCATTATCATCTATATTCAGCTCTTCTAAGTCTAGGTTAATTCCTGAAAAGCCATTCGTTTTGCATTTCTCTACAAGCTCATTGATGAGTGCCATGCGCTTCTTATCATCACGCATAATACGCCCAATACCTTCAGGGTGAAAGACTGATTGATAGTTGTTGGTAAGCATAGGCAGAATAGGGATACCTGCTCGGCGCATCAGACGCAGTGCCTGCGAGTCTATCCTGTACTCCACTTTATCCGTCTTGGGATTGATGAAGAACCATTCCGGAAGAACCATATTAAGGTACTTAATATTATTCTTCAATGAAATATAAGATTGACTATCCCAGTTTACATACCATGCCGAGCGGATGCCTACTTGAGGATTAGTCCATTCATCAATGTACTTCTGTGTTAGGCTATCAGCCTTACCTACAAACCGACGCTTCTTAATAGCAGAACTAGCATAATTGCTATGCATTTTCTTCTCTTTGAAGAACTCTCTAAAGGACTTGTACTGCCGTGCCGTCTTATTATCCCTCATATAGGGGGCTGTCGCAGAAACGGCACTTCTATAATCGTGACGAAAAGGCTTCTGAGGACTTTTCTCTAAAGCAAACATAGCTACGAATACGAGTCCTAGCAGAATAAAAATTGTAACGATTACACGTAAAGACCACTTAAAATAACGCCA
>RBKG01000067.1 GCA_003640335.1 Porphyromonas sp. | reverse complement strand
GCTTGACTTGGTAATACTCCGTTGCAAGCGTGCGACCAAGTTCGCGTGGGCGTATGCCATACTGTTTGGCATAGTGCATAGCGAAGTAAACGCCGATATATAGGGGAACATATCTGCGTGTTTCTCTAGGCAAATAGTTATAAATATCCCAAAAGGTTTTACCTGAACCACCAGCACGAGCAAGCGCACGGTTCACGTTACCGGGACCGCAGTTGTAGGCTGCCATCACGAGCCACCAGTCTTTGTAAATGCGATACAAATCGCTCAGCATCTTGCAGGCCGCTTCAGTTCCTTTTACAGGGTCCATGCGTTCATCTACAAGGCTATTGACCGTCAAGCCGTATATGCGTGCTGAGGGAAGCATGAATTGCCATAAGCCAGCAGCACCAGCAGGAGAGATTGCGCTCGGATTGAGAGCACTCTCTACGATAGTCAGGTATTTGAGTTCTAGTGGAAGGTGATGGCGATCAAGCTCGGCTTCAATGTCGGGAAAATAGAGGTCGCCAAGGCTCATCATAGCACTTAGTAGAGGGCGACGGCGGAAGAGATACAACTCGATACTCTCACGTACGACAGAGTTGTAAGAGAGGCGTATACCCGAAGGTATGTGGTTCATCATGCGTATATAAACGCTATCGGCTACATTAGGAACAGGAGCAGGAGTGGCAATAGCCATAGGCACTCCATTGCGCATTTCATAGCCTTCGTACCACCGCTGCAAGAGTTGCTCTAGCTCGAGGTCTAGTGTCGCTGGGAGCTGTAGCGACTCCTTGGGAAGCTGCGGCGAGTTGATGGTCTGTGAAGAGCTGATGTTTTGTCCAGTCATAAGTAGGCTACCACCAAGGCAGGCTATCATGCAGACTATCGATCGGAAGTAATTCATATAATGAAAATTAGAATGTTAATTGACAGCCCATCCCTACTTGATACATATTTCCGGTCATTGGGTTAGTGGGGACGAGTGTAGGCGCCACACGCATAGAGAGGTCTGGCGATATATCGAAGGTGAATAGCTCAGCATCTACATAGGCATCGAGGATACTTAACCCATATATACCTATAGCCAAAACGATGCTGAGGTCCCGATAGCGTCTGTAATAGTCATTACCACGCTGTAGGGTAGAGCGGAGTGAAGTGTACTGAGCGAAGTCTTCGGCCTTAGCCCCACGAGGAGCAAAGGGCAGCCAAGCGGTATTGCTTGCTGGGTCTGCGCTCATAATATCACGATAAGCCTCGTGATACTCTTTATATAGACGAGCATTGAAATTAATGAAGTAACCACAGGTAGCAAGCGCACCCCACACGATGGGCAGTTTCCAGTACTTGCGGTTGTAGACTTGTCCGCCACCGGGGAGAAGAGCCCAAAGCATTGCTTTCTTGCTTTGAGGCTTCCAGCTAAGGGAGTCTGTGAGCCACTTACTTTGCTCAATCTGTAAACTATCATTCTTAGGGAGCGTTAGGCTCGGTGCGGACTGTGTGACAGAGATAGAGTCTGTCTCCGTCTTCTGCTGTCCCCACGAGGGTAAACTAAGCCCTAGAATAAGGATGAGGCTATATAATAGCGTTGAGCACCTCATTGTGTTAGTCTTGTTGGATTTTTTGTAATAAGGAAATCAGTCTATCGAGTTCGCTCTCATTAGCAAAGGGAATGTTAATACTACCTTTCCCCTTTGTGTTGCAACGGAAACGAACCTTAGAGCCAAATACCTGACCAAGGTGCTGCTCGAGTTCCTTAAATGCGGCTGCAGGGGAGTTAGGCTTCGCTTCTTGAGTAGGCTTTTCGGCTTCTTGTTCGTCAAGAACCGCACCTCCCTGCTGTACTGCACGAGCGATTTCTTCGACCTCACGCACGCTCAGTCCTTCCTTAAGGATAAGATGATAGAGTTCTAAAAGTCGTTCGGTGTCTTCTATTTGTAGGAGAGCTCTCGCATGACCCATCTCAAGTAACCTCTGGCTAAGACCCATTTGCACCTCAGCAGGCAAGCGCAATAAGCGTAGATAATTGGCTACTGTGCTTCGCTTCTTGCCTACACGCCTAGCTACACTGTCTTGCGTAGCTCCCTCTTGCTCCAGTAGACCTTGATAAGCGAGTGCTATCTCAATGGCTGATAGGTCTTCTCTTTGGATATTCTCCACAAGGGCTAGCTCCAGCACTTCGCCCTCGGCTACATCACGTACATAAACGGGAACTGAATTAAGCCCTGCAAGCTGAGCTGCACGATAACGACGCTCGCCCGAGATAATTTGGTACTTATCGTCTCCTAGACGCTGTACTGTAATGGGCTGTACGAGTCCTAAGTGCTGAAGAGAGTCCGCAAGCTCGCGTAGGCTCTCTTCGGAGAAATCTTTGCGAGGCTGATTGGGATTAGGTGTGATTTGCTCAAGAGGAAGTAGAGCTATTGAAGATGCTCCTTCGCTCTGAGGGTTTGTAAGCGAATTTATTGTGGACAGAACCTCTCCTCCAAGCATGGAGTTGAGTCCTTTGCCGAGTGTAGGCTTTATCTTTTTCATCAAGTTTAGTTCTTATGTTTAGCGATTAGCTCTTGAGCAAGCTGTAGATGATTAACGGCACCTCTGCTTTCGGCATCGTAGAGTAGGGCAGGTAGCCCATGGCTAGGAGCTTCTCCGAGCTTAATGTTTCGCTGTATAACGGTTTGGAAAACTAGATTTTGGAAATGTCCTTTGACCTCTTCGTAAACTTGGTTGTTAAGCCTTGTACGGCTGTCATACATAGTCATTAGGAAGCCTTCTATTTCTAAGCGTGGGTTAAGTCTAGTCTTAACGAGCTTAATCGTATTCAAGAGCTTGCTGATACCCTCAAGAGCAAAGTACTCGCATTGTACGGGTATGATGACAGAGTCTGCTGCCACGAGTGAATTGACAGTAATCAAGCCAAGAGAGGGAGAGCAGTCAATGAGTACATAGTCGTAGTTATTCGCTACACTGCGCAATACTTCATTAAGGATAAACTCTCGTCGCTCAGTCTCTACGAGTTCGAGGTCAGCACCTGCAAGGTCTATGTGAGAGGGAATGAGGTCAAGTCCGTCTATTTGGGCGTGTACTATAGCTTCTTGAGCAGGCAATCCACCGCATAAACATTCGTAAACGGTGTGTCCCACTTCGCTTGGGTCAAAGCCTAATCCCGATGAGGCATTGGCTTGAGGGTCGGTATCCACGAGGAGTACTTTCTTCTCTAGCGAAGCGAGTGATGCTGCTAGGTTAATGGCTGTCGTCGTTTTACCGACACCGCCTTTTTGGTTGGCTATAGCTATAATTCTACCCATATATTACGTT
>RBKG01000011.1 GCA_003640335.1 Porphyromonas sp. | reverse complement strand
TAGAGATTTAAGTTGATGCCGAAAATAAATTTGCGTACTGGAGGATATACACTAGGTCCAGCTGTGCCGATGACACTGCCTCCAGATGCTGGTAGTTCAGGGTCTACGCCTGAATAGTTCGTGAGCGTGAAAAGATTTTCTGCACTGAAGTATAGACGCATATCCTGAAGTTTCAGTTGTGGAATACTGAAGGTGTAACCTAGGGTTAAGGTGCGGAGCTTGAAGAAGTCGCTACTTTCAAGATAGCGAGATGAAGCTTTATTACCTCCGTCTGTATTGTTGTATAGGGCACGAGGGTGTGTAGCGATATCTCCTCGTTTTTGCCATCTAGTCCAGCCTTTATGTAGAACCATCTGATTGCGGTCACTATAAGCTAGGTCGGAGTCATACTCTTGTCTAGAGTAGTTGTATATCTGTCCCCCTAGGGCATAGCCGAAGCTTGCGGCAAAATCAAACTTTTTCCACTGTATATTCGTATTAATACCTCCAAATAGCTTAGGAGCAGCACTGCCCAATTTGTAGTATTTCGCTTCGGCATACTCACTTGTAACGACTTTATTTCCTGATTCATCATTCTTGTACCACTGAGGAAGTCCATTTTCAGGGTTTACTCCTGCCCACTCTGGCATATAGTAAGTGTCAATAGGGTAGCCAATTTCTAGAATGCGTGAGGCTGTGCCTGCGATGTCAGAGCCATCTCCGATGATGACGGGGCGAGCTACATAAGTACCTGATGGGTCGTATTGACGATATATATCGGTGAGCTTATTTCTGTTATGCCCTATATTTACATCAAGAGACCACGTGAAGTTCTTGGTTCGAATAACATCTCCACCAACCGATAATTCAATCCCTTGGTTACTCATCTTACCGATATTGCGGTATATTGAAGTTACCCCGATTAGACCTGTAGTCGGTACATTGTATAGGATGTTATCCGTTTTCTTATTATATAAGTCAAGATTAAAGCGTAAGCGACCGTTCCAGAAGCTAGCATCAAGTCCTAATCCCGTGGTATATGTACGTTCCCATGTAAGTTCTGGATTTCCTATTTGTGCAATGAGTATTGCAGGTTCTCCGTCGTAATTAGACGAAACTTGATATAGGTCATATTGAGGATATAGGGCAGAAGGTCTATTCCCAGCAGAACCATAAGAGGCTCTTAGCTTGAGTTGGTCTACATAGCTACACTTGAACCAAGATTCTTTGTGGATATTCCAGCCTCCACTAATGGAGAACAGAGTTCCATATTGGGCACGTTGTCCGAGGTTAGATGCTCCATCGCGTCTGATAGACCCTTCTACGAGGTAGCGGTCATCATAGCTATAGCGAGCATTGGCAAAGAATGACTGTACAGCCCACTCTTGTATACCTCCACCCGTTTGTTCGGGTTTAGCCACGACATCAAGAACTTCAAAGCCGGGAATAAAACCAGTTCCAGAAGCACTTAACCCCTCGCCTTTATAGTCATTAAATTCATAAGCTAGTAGTGCGTTGAGATGATGTTTGCCCCAGTTGTTATTGGTTAGTAGCTTTTGGTTAGTGTACCTTCTGATAGATTCGCCCCTATACTCAGTGATACGTCCTTGTACGCTTTCTCCACCACTACTACGAGGGTCTGCGTATCCGTGAGAGGTTGCTCCGATATATTTGAAGTTGTTAACTGATGAGAATGTTAACCAAGGGGTAATGCGTGCATCGAAATCAAGGTTTCCCATAAATTCGAAGTTTTTAGCAGAACCATGATTCCATTGTAAGTCTCTGAGGTAGTTGGTGCTTGTGCGATTAACCCAACCTCCATAACGATGCGGTACTAAATTGCCATCTTTGTCGTAGGGGCTATCCCAAGGCAATTGGGAGTACATCGCAGAGATAGAGTATTGTTTGTCGTCTGTGAGCTGCATAGAGCCACTCACCATGGGTTTAATGTTTAGCCAGCTTAATGGTTTATAATTTGTTTTGAGTCGGAAGTTATATCGTTGGTAATCAAAGCCCTTTACTGCTCCTTCATCATTGTAGTAGTTTACAGAGAAAACGGAATTTAGCGTTTCGCTACCTCCTTGTAGGGTGATGTTATAGTCTTGAGTAAGACCTGTGCGAGTAGCGAGCTTCCACCAGTCAAAGTTGTCATTTCTTAAATCGGGTTTCCAGCGGTCAAATTGTATAGTTGACGCATTTTGTGTGGAAGCAAAATAATCGTACAGCTCACTTCCTGTCATCATGCGGAGGTTGCCATTGTTGAGAGTACTTACCCCTGATTTGATTGAAATGCCTACTTTGATCTTGCCAGCGCGGCTACTTTTGGTTGTAACAACGATAACCCCATTAGCACCAGCAGAACCATAAATAGCAGTAGAGGCAGCATCTTTGAGAACTGTAAGGCTTTCAACATCTTGCGGATTAAGTTGCCCCGGATTATCACCTACAATAACGCCATCAATGACCCAGAGAGGACGGGTATTTCCGTTAAGGGTCGCCTGACCTCGGATAACAACAGCTGCACCAGAACCGGGTTGTCCAGAACCTGGCGATACATATACCCCTGGTGCTTTACCATTGAGGAGGTTACTCACAGAGGGCGTCGTCATGTCCTTGAGCTTGCTGTCTTTGATGCTCACCATTGCACCCGTTAGGCTTTCTTTGCGTTGAGTGGTATAGCCAACGACGACGAGGTCATTAAGAGTCTGTGTATTTTCTTTTAGCTTGATGATTTGTTCGCCTGCAACAGCTGGAATTTCAAGAGTTTCATATCCGACATAGGAGATAATCAAGATAGAGCCTGTAGGTGCAGATAGATTGTAGTTCCCTTTGATGTCAGTGATGGTTCCAACTTTCTTGTTGTTTTTGATTTGTATGCTTGCCCCGATGATTGCTTCTCCGCTTTTGGCATCAATGATGCGTCCATGTAGTGTGGACTTAGACTGTGTCATTGATGCTGGAGAAGATACCGGATTGGCCATAATTGAAGTAAATGGTAAAGTAAGCATGGAGAAGACCAGCGTGTACTTAGCCCAATTCCTTGAAGGAGGTAATAATTTAGCTTCCATCGAAGTGAAAATTAAGAGTTAATGTATTTTTGTACTGCGAATATATAGAGTTTATTCTATTGATTATGTGTTGTCTAAGATTTTCCGATATAATAAAATTTTAGGGCAACTGTTAAGTTCTTGATATTGGCTGGATTAATGTAATCTAGCTTGAGTTGATTATTATACTTGAGTTAATTTAAATAAGTAAGTATGCGTATTGACTTTAGTGTTTACGTGTACTTATTTCAGTGAGTACGCGTACTTAAATTTGTAAGTACGT
>RBKG01000077.1 GCA_003640335.1 Porphyromonas sp. | reverse complement strand
CCAAGGATAAGTTGCTGTTGCTCTTTGGGGAGCCCTGAAAAATACTGAATATTCCCATTAGCATCCTCAATAGCAAATTTACCTGTAACAAAACGTCCTATAGAGGTAATACGTTGCTGTCCATCCAGCACTTCATACTGTCCAGTACTAGTTTTATTGAAATAGATTAGCCCTAGAGGATAGTGCCTTAAGAGGGATTGAACAACGGCCACATCTTTCTTTCCATCGTTGTAGATGTAATGCCGTTGGTACTCAGGTTGTATTATCAATTTCCCATCTAAACCAAAAAGCCCCTTGCCTTCTAATTCATTATATATAAAACCTTTGCAAATATCAGCAACGGTCCATTCTGTATGTAATTCTGTTTTCATTTATTGCAATTATATGAGTTAGTTAGTTGAAATCTTAGGGCAAATGGCAAACACCTCTATTGACGATTTTAATTTTGGCTATCCGTTTGTTAATGGAGAAAGAAAATATGCGCGTATCCTTATCTCTCATTTGAAATCTTAGGGTGTACTGAAAGTGAAGGAAAAGGTTTTTCTAATGGGTTATGGATAAAAGAAAGTAGAGTAGCACAACCACTCATCAATGGAGAAAGAGTATATAAGCGTATTTTTATCAAACCAACTTCCGAATGAAGATACGGCTATACATACGTTTACCATTGATATAACCGCGCCCCTTATCTATGTTTAGGTCATACTCATTCCCTAAGATTTCAAATGAGCGATAAGGATGCGAAAGTAAGGGTAAATACCTTTAATGATTAAATCTTTACCATCATAGTTTTACCTACACCCTAAGATTTCAAATTGCTCCGGACAATACTTATCTAAAAAAGAAATCGGGACTCCCATAACTCCCTCATAATCGGAAGGTATAGCATCCGTAAAAGGAACTTCTATCGCATCATAGTTATCATATCGGTCGTAAGATTGCTTTCCCTTCATCTTTTTGTTGTAACGCAGATTGTCTTCCATTGTCATCAAAGCCAAAGGTTGGTGACGACGACCGTGTTCTATATTTGAATACCAACATGAATTACCTAACCGAGTATAATTTCCAACATATCCCAATCGAGCGGCTTTCTGCCTATCTTCATCCCTTACTTTAGCTCCTTGAGGAATACCAAACACCATATCCTTACCATTACCTGTTGCCCCGAGCCACATTTTGTTCTCTTTGATAAGCGGAAATACTTCTTTGTAGGTGATGGCGTTCATATTTCCAATGATAGCAAACTGTTTCTTTCCCTCCACTATCCAAGCTAAGAATTCACGGAATAGAGAAAAAGGCGGATTGGTGATAATTACATCTGCTTCATCGCGCAAGGCTGTAACCTCTGGACTACGAAAGTCGCCAGTTCCCTCTAAATACGCCCATTCAAGGTCATCAATATCAATGCGTCCGTTCTTATTTATATCTCTTGTTAGCGTAAATATCTTACCGCATATGGCAGTCTTATCTGCCCTAAAACGAGGGTCTTCGGTTTCAAAGAGTGAGGGTTGCCAATCGCTTTTGTAATTCTTGCTCTCTTGAGCAAAACTAGTGCTGATGAGTTTCTTAATACCCAATTCCTCAAACTTGGCTACAAAGTAACGCGTAAAATTACTCCACTCAGGGTCATCACAAGGCAACAAAATTGTTTTTCCTCGAAAGACATTCGGATTATACTCTATATAAGCATTCATTTCGGACTCAATATCATGATACTGAGTGTAAAACTCATCATTCTTTGCTGCTTTAGCTTCCTTGAGATTTTTATTTGCCATACTTACGTTATAACTTCTTACACATACAAAAATACATCTATCTAACAATAAGGCGCAACATCCCCTTCAGTTTATCGTTGCTTACTGCGCTCATTAACAAGAGCCTGCTCAAAATAACGAACTAAGTCCGGATGCTCTTCCGCTACATTATGTTGCTCTGTAACATCTGTTTTTATATTGTAGAGCTGAGGACGAGATAAATACCCCGTTTCTATCTTAGGTCCCCACGTAATCATAGGACCTCCGTTAGATGGTTCTATGTACTTCCAGTCTTTGGAGCGCAAAGACAGTGTCTTATTTGCAGCCTGCTCTAGTACGTACTCCCTGTCGGGGGCATGTTTCTTACCCAACCAAGATGAAAGCATTGGGCGACTATCCATACCAGCCCCAGCAGGCAATTTAGTTCCTAATAACTCGGCAAAAGAAGCCATCCAATCAGCCTGACTGAGCAAAGTCTCAGAGACAACACCTTTTCTACGAATACCTCGAGGCCAAGAAATAATAGCAGGAATACGTGTTCCGCCTTCAAAAGCACTATACTTAAAGCCCCTCAATCCCCCCGAAGGCTTATGAGCTCCTAGCAACTCCTCTGCCCTATCTTCATAGCCATCATCAACGACAGGACCATTATCACTAGATAGAATAATTAAAGTATTCTCTCTCAATCCTAATCTATCTAAAGTTTTTAGTATTTCGCCCACAGACCAATCAAACTGAACTATTGCATCGCCACGCAAGCCCATACTACTCTTACCCCTAAAGCGTGGGTGAGGAAAGCGTGGTACGTGTACATCATTCGTAGCGAAATAGAGGAAGAATGGTTTATCCTTGGACGACTCTATAAAACTAATCGCATGGCTTGTAATACTATCGGCTATATGCTCATCTTTCCAAAGAGCCTTGCCTCCACCTTTACTATAACCTATACGACCGATGCCATTCACAATCGCCATATCATGCCCATGCGAGGATTTAAGCTGTAGCAGCTCTGGATGGTCTTTGCCTAGAGGCTCACCCTCAAAAGGCTTACGATAACTAACCTCAATAGGAGCTGATGAGTCATAGTTCGCAACCTGACTCTGCTCAATAAAGACACAAGGAACACGGTCGGCTGTTGCCGCCATGATATAGTGGTAATCAAAGCCAATATCAGGTAAACCCATCGGTAGAGGCTTATTCCAATCCTGCTCTCCTGATTTATCGCCCAAACCTAAATGCCACTTCCCTACTGCGCCAGTACGATAGCCTGCACTCTGAAATAAATCAGCAATAGTAAATTGTTCGGGACGAATAATCATTCCGGCATTACCTGCTGCGACATCAGTACCTTTCTTGCGCCACGCATATTCGCCTGTCAGCATTCCATAGCGACTAGGGGTGCTCGTTGCTGCCATAGCATGCGCATTAGTAAAGCGAATACCCTGCTGTGCTAGTTTATCTATATTCGGAGTCTCTACGCCTTTAGCCCCATAACAGCCGAGGTCTCCATAACCAAGGTCATCGGCATAAATAAGAATTACATTAGGCTTAGCTTTACTTTGCCCCATAAGTAGAGCAGGCAGGCCAAGGCCTAATAATAT
>RBKG01000073.1 GCA_003640335.1 Porphyromonas sp. | reverse complement strand
AAAGATAAAGTCCAGAGCTTGAGCTCTGGACTTTATCTTTTGGAGACCGTCGGGCTACCTCAATATGCAATCAATCAACTGTACACGTAAGCAAGTCAATAAGTACACACAAACGCGTTAGTGAGTACGAGGTAAACACTTCAGTAAGTACGCGTACTTATTCTCGTGAGTACGTCGTACTCATTTCAGGGAGTACACGCACTTAAGTGTAGCACTCAGCCTAAAGAACCAAACGCAGAGCGAAAATAATTAGTTGTACTATCTTTTATTCTAGGCTGTACTCAAAAATAGAATCAAAACAATCATCTTACATATTCTCTGATTTATACTTTCTCCTCAAAGATTTAATGAATAAAAATATGTTGTGGATCACTCTCTAAAGTGTACTTTATGTTTTTTTTTAATTATTCTTTTTGTTGTTGATGAAAAAGATGATTTTAATAACTGTATATATATCAATGTTTTGAGGAATATGGGGGGTGAGGAGGATATGACGAAATTTGTCGTTAATCTATTTAAATGATTAACTTTGCAAAAGTTCTAGGAGACTATGTGTTTCGGCTTGATATGAAGAAGACTCTGCAGTTATCTTTTCTTGAAGAGATCTAGTAGAAGGCACAGTTAACTTAGTATAAACAAACGAATATTTTAGACTCTGAATTCAATAAATTAATATCATAGTAGTTCTAATGAAAGAAATTACAGAACACAGGCACTCTCCTCATTCGGAAAAACTTCCGTATGATAGTCCAGAATGGGAGGTATTCCCATTTCCTAAAGGTCTTGATATCCTAGAGATTGTTTCTCTTGAAGGAGAAGTTGAAGACTATTCGGATGGTGACGATTTCTAAACTCTACATTCTAATCCAAGAAATGAAAAGAACGATGAACAACTTTTTTAGACTCAGAGCACTAAGCATGCTATGCTTAAGTCTTGCGAGTCTGACTATTTTCTCTGCATGTAGAGACGACATTGCAGATGCCCCCGATAGAGAGCATCAAGGAGCTCAGGTAGATCCTACTGAAAGTTACATTAACAGGGTCGATATTGCTATTGAAGCAACCCTTGAGCCTATATCCGACCAAGCAGCTCGAGGTCTTGACTTCACCCTCATTGACCGCAGTAAGAAAATTGAACTAGATGGGAATACCGTTCCCTCTAATGTTGATTACACCAATGAGCTTGCCCCTCGTATGTATTTGACAGAAGGAGGTACGGAGCAAGGATACCTACTCTTTTACCATGACAATGGTGCTGTCGTACGTAAGGCCGTTAGCTTCAAGGTTATTGAAGGTGTAAAAAAAGCGGATGGAACAATCGACCTCACAGCTAAGAATAGAGTTCAGTATGTGGGCAATGTAGACTTCCCAGAAAAAGTAATGCTCGAGGATGAGTTTAATCAGTCAAGCAACAATGTAATCCCTAATCCTTACCCTCAACGTATTGCGCCTACCAATACCACAAAGCAAAGTCGCTGGCACGTTATGGCGATAATCGGCTATCAAGATGCTACACGTTATTATTTTCATGAAGACGCTAAAGATACAGACACAGAGACTCTTAATCGTATACTCATCGGGTCTTCTAATGGTACGCGCTACAACCTAACGTCTTCTGAGTCCTTTGATGATGCAGTTTTAGCAGGGTCTTCTGTTCGACTTAATACTCCATGCGCTTCTGCGTGGATGCCACTTTACATCACTAAGGCTCCTGCGAAAATGAATTCCCAAACAGGGAAATTAGAAGAACCTCCCGTGACAGGTGTAAACTTAGGGTTATACTTTAAGCCCCAAGGGGTTATCTTGCAGTATGACTTAGCATCTATGGCTGCGGAGACTCAAGATATACGCCGTGTAGGGATAGTATCTAACGTCTTGGACTTCAAAGGCTACTATGATTTAAATGCTGCATCAATCAAAAAAGCCTTTGATTCAAAGGATAGAAATGGCTATGGTTTGCCAACGTGGGTACCTAATGATCCTAATATGGAGGACTTATCCATGCACTATACACCTGCTTCCGATGCCACTCTGACTTCTGGTACTCGTGTTTTCCCTTGGGATATGCCTACACTCTCTAGTAGTCTCACCACAACTCAAGAAAACTGGTCAACTCCAGGAACCAATAAGTGGGAGGTAGAGAAAGCCTCTGTCTTGTCTGTGTATCCTTTAGGTAATAGCGACGAGAAGAATACGCGGCGCCCAAGCTCTTATCCTTGGCTTACGACTCAGAAGCTCTGGACTTTCTATGCGTTGGGAGGGTCAAAGACAGAGAGAACTACCAACGGATCACGCAAGATACTTTACTTCTGGGGGATGCCACGTACGGAGGCTCGTATGCCTGACGCAAGCAAACGTGCAACTTATCTCTTTGCCAGCAGTTATAGTCTTATGACGGATGAGGACGCCTGGAATGCACCAAACGGTTTTGATACTGATGTTCTACAAGATTTAGTGAACCAGGCTACCAGATATTCCAGTGAGCTAATTAATATGGAAAAGCAGGCAAAAGAGGAAAAGGACCCAGATAAAAAACGACAACTTGAGGCTAACTATGAATCTTATAAGAAGGCTTATGAGACTAACGAAGCTTATAATCCATATAGTGCAAACTTTCCTGGTCCTATATTCTCAGCGGCAAAGGCTGCGAAGGAAAAAGCCCGAGAATACACTCGTGCAGCCAACAACACGAGCATCACGCCTCGCACCCAGCCTCTGATGGTCCTTCATCAGACTAATCGTACATTCTCCGAGGAGCGCAAAATCTACCATGCTCAGGTCGTTATCCGTCCTGACCTCATGCTCTCTGAAGTTATCTACCAAAAGCATGGCGGACAGAACTACTCACTACTCGAGGTGTACAATACTACAGTAGAGCCAGTCGACCTCTCGCAGTATGCCATTGTACGCTTAATCCCTAGTAACGATGGCTCGCATCTTGCCTTTAGAGGATCTAACGGCCAAGCCGTAGAGTCTCTCTCTCAGGCTCTTGTCTTGCCACTAACGGCCCTTAAGGGCAATGCAAATCCTTTCGAGGGCTCTGCGCTGAACTCATTTGCCCCAACAGGATATGACTATGATGATGCTGCCAAGCGTGCTTGCCCTATCTACTACGAATCAAGCAATTACACTGTTACTCTAGAAGGTTCTTGGAGCGGAAAGTGGGATTATGGTAAGGTTGTAGATGAATCTAGCACTCACCCAGGACGCTCATTTTACCTTATGATGGGACAAAGCATTTTGCTAGGAGCAAGTGGCTATGTTAATAATCCTGTAACGAAGAAAGAGACATATTATACGGTAAATCTTCTTGACTCTAATAGTTGGTTCAGACCTATCAATGAACTACTTAAGGTTAATAAGGATAACGCTT
>RBKG01000050.1 GCA_003640335.1 Porphyromonas sp. | reverse complement strand
CTCGAAGTATCTTGCGACGACCTTCGAACTTAAATGGTATCGTAGCGATGCCGACGGTTAATTTACCAGCGTCACGGGCTATCTTACCTACGATAGGGGCAGCACCAGTACCAGTACCACCGCCCATACCTGCAGTGATGAAGACCATTTCGGTATCATCGCTCGTCAGTGCGTTTAAGACCTCGGTAGTACTTTCTTCGGCAGCTTCTTTAGCCATTTCAGGTTTATTACCTGCCCCTAGACCTTTGGTTATACTTGGTCCAAGCGTGATTTTATTAGGGACTGGGCTATTGTTAAGCGCCTGTTCATCTGTATTACAGAGTAAGAACGAAACGCCTTTAATCATTTCCTTCTTATACATCGTAGAGACGGCATTACCGCCACCACCACCAACGCCGATGACCTTAATAATACGCTTGGTTGTATCCGTGCTGTACTCGTAGTTCAACTGACCACGTACATCATCTATATTGTTAGATATATTATCCATCGCTCCTTATTCTAGATATTATCCTCCTCGTTAGTCGAAAATAGCCCCTTCAACGAAGACCTCAAAGCATTAAACATCTGGCTTGCCTTAGATTCCTTTTGATCCTTTTCTTGAGGTTCCTCTTGCTCATCGTCGTCATCTTCTACATCTTCGGTCTCGTCATCAGAATCATCTTCATATTCCTCTTCTTCGTCCTCTTCTTCATCGATGAATGTACGGTCGCCACGCTCATCTTCGTATTCGGGATGATAAATTTCCTCGGTAGCTGGTTCTTCTTGAGGTTCTTCCTGAGGCTCCTCTACTGCAGGATTAAAGACTACTTCTAAATCTTGAATATCAGACTTAACACAACTATTAGTTGCCATTACGACCAAGCCTAATGCTGTTTGATAGTCCCTAAGAAGAATTTCATCAGCACTCTCACTCAGTACATCAGGACGTACTTTGGCTTGTCTGCCATTTACATCTAGGTTCAGACTCTCAATATAGCCACTGAGATAAGTCGCACCACCGCTGAAGATAAGATAAGCAATCATCAACTCTGGGTCAATCTCCTGAATAAGTGCCTTAATGTTTTCCGTTATCTCTTCCATACGAGCTTGGATATAACGGTTCACATCATACTTATGAAGGATTCTATCTCCCGTGCCATTAGCACTAGCAGCCGTTATACGCTCCTCCTTGTCTACTTCTAGATTTACTGAGCCATAACCAATTTTAACCGCTTCAGCATCCTGCTCAAGAAGCTTAAGATTAGTCAAGTCTCTTGTTACATTCTGACCTCCTAGAGGCAAAACATAAAGAGCTTTCAGCAGTTTGTCTCGATAGAGAGATATGCTCGTCGTTCCCCCTCCGATATTGATGTAGGCACAGCCAATAGACATCTCCTCTCTAGTCAAAGATACCTGTGCTTCAGCCAAAGGATTGATGAGTACCTCCTCAACGGTTAAGCCGAGTTTATTCTCGAAGACCTCGTACAGATTGCGCTCTACCTCTTCACGCACTGTGATAAGCTGGTAAGTCGCCTCTAACAGATGACAGCGTACGCCCTTAGGGTTATTCTCTCTCTTACCATCGACATAGTAGCAAGGGCTAGCAATCTTTAAGACGCTTTGACGAGAATAACTCTTCTTAAGAGCTTCTTCTCTAAGGGACTCAATATGCTCTGCCTCTAGAATAATCCCCTCTGTGCCGTAATCCTTCTTTGTCTTAAACAAGTTACTGCGCATAGATTGGCTATCAAGACCAACATACACGCGGTCAATAACCTGTCCCGAAAGCTTAGCATTCAGCTCGTCTACAATACTCCCGATTATAGCGGCGGCATCTGTTATATTATGAATATACCCATGGATAATGCACCCCTTGCTATTGCGCTGACAATAAGCAATCGGGTTCACTCGTCCATTCGGTAGCTTGCTCGCTATCATACCTCTGATATAGCTACTACCTAGGGCTATGACTGCAAATATCTTTTCCATCTATCCTGTATTCCTTTGGCTATATTATTGTTTTATTATGCTGTCTTGCTTTTGCTCCCAACCTCTTGGACGTGCAACAATTTGATTTTTGTAAGATAACTTAACATATTCATAAGCATCGTCCCCGACATGCGAGAGCACCTGCTGAGCGAAGATTTGATACTTGTGTAACATATCCGCCCAAGCTGTACTATGCCCGAGTATCAGTGGCGTTCGTCCTATGCGTGGCGTGAGAATAATACCCTGCTCTTTATCCACATAAACTTGTCCGAAATAGTTTCGGAAATACTCATCTGCTTCTAGAGCTTGAAAAAGGTCATAAAGCGTTGAGCAAGCATAGTCCTCATTGATATCACCCGAAGCTACGGGCAAATAAATTGCATACCTGGGGTTCAATGGGATTACTCCTCGCTCGTCTGTCACATAGTAACTACGACCTCCAGTCTGCACCAAGAATAAGGCTTGTTGCTGCGTTACCTCCACAACCATCTTTCTTGAGAAGGCTGTAATGTAGACCTCTACATCTTTGAAGAGTGGATTTTTGCGCAACTTACGCTCAACGCTCCCTACGTCTATACTATCAATTAAAAGCCCCTTATAGTTTAACCCTAGTTGTGCCATCTCTCTTTGCACATCCTCGCCATCCATAAAAACAGGAGCTCCTTCTTCGGCATGCACCTTGACCTCAATAGACTCTAGTCTTTGATTATTGGGTGAATGATAAACGACATACACACCATAACCGACAAGTCCTAAGACAAGGATAACGATTATAGCTAGGATTAAACGCTTCATTATTTTGTTTTTAAGTATTCTATCACTGGGCGAACCAAACGGTCAATATCTCCTGCACCTACCATCAGAATAATCTCTGCCAATTCTTGCTGAGCCTCCAAATATGGTAGCAACTCTGCCTTAGAGCAGATGTGTACGGGCTTAGACATCTCACCTGCAATCATTGCGCTTGTTACCCCCGGTATCGGAAGCTCTCTTGCTGGATAAATATCCAAAAGTATTACTTCATCGAGGGCATCAAGACTCTCAGCAAACTCACGATAGAAGTCCTGTGTGCGACTATATAAGTGAGGTTGAAAAACGCCAAGAATTCGCTTCTCGGGATAGAGTGCTCGCACAGATTTGATAGAAGCAGCTAGCTCTACGGGGTGATGTGCATAGTCGTCAATCAGCACATGCTGAGGCAGAATAGTGCGGTCAAAACGACGCTGAACGCCTCGGAAGCTAGCCAAGCCCTCAGCAAGTTCTTCAAGTGTAACGCCATTAAGATAGGCTAGAGCCATAGCCGCAGTAGCATTATCCACATTGATACGCAGAGGGACTCCTAGTTCGACCTGCAAAACGCCCGCAGAATGTGTCCCCAGTGCTGGGTAATGCCAATCAAAGAATAAGCGTGCATCACGTATTTCGATGTTAT
>RBKG01000262.1 GCA_003640335.1 Porphyromonas sp. | reverse complement strand
AGCATGGAAGATGGAGCAGGCCTTAGAGCGCACTAAACGTTTACGTCCCGATTTGCTAGATAAGCATTAGTCGGATAAAAACTGTTTGGTGTCTTAGTTAGACATACAATTATAAGCACGTGTAAATACATTCGTACTTACGCGTAAACACTTCAGTGAGTACGCGTACTTATTTCAGTAAGTACGTGTACTTATTTTGGTGAGTACATTGTACTCGTTTCGGTCATTAAGCCGTATCGGCTGATGCAAGAGACTATGCCGAATATTAACTTTTGCTGTGCTCTTGCTTTCGCTAGCGTGTAATGTGGTTTGGCATTTATTGCTACCTTTGTGCGTATCAGATTTTACAAGTCAGTTATGAACGATAATATTGAAGTAAAAGAAGAGTCTCAAAAGAGCCTCAATTTCATCGAGCAGATTGTAGAGAATGACCTTAAAGAGGGCAAGAATGGAGGTCGTCTTCAAACTCGTTTCCCTCCCGAACCTAATGGCTATTTGCATATAGGTCATGCCAAAGCTATTATCATGGACTTTGGTATAGCTCAGAAGTATGGAGGCGTTTGTAATCTTCGCTTTGATGATACTAATCCTACCAAGGAAGATGTAGAATATGTAGATGCTATTCGCGAAGATATCCAATGGCTAGGTTTCCAATGGGGTGATGAGTTCTATGCTTCTGATTACTTCGAAAAGTTATACGAGCTAGCTGAACGTATGATTTTAGCTGGTCATGCGTATGTAGACGAGCAAACAGCAGCGCAAATAGCCGAGCAGAAGGGTACGCCTACTTCTCCGGGGCAAGATAGTCCTTATCGTAATCGTCCCGCAGAGGAGAGTTTGGACTTATTCCGTCGTATGAACGCAGGCGAATTTGAAGAGGGTGCTATGACGCTAAGAGCTAAGATTGATATGGCTCATAGCAATATGCACTTCAGAGACCCAATCATCTATCGTATTATCAAGTATCCTCACCATCGTACAGGTCGCAAATGGAATGTATATCCTATGTACGACTTTGCGCATGGTCAGAGCGACTATTTTGAGGGGGTAACGCACTCTATTTGTACGCTTGAGTTCGTGGTGCACCGTCCTTTGTACGATTACTTTATTGAGCGTTACAAAGAACTTTATAATGCTCCTGCAGATTATAGTCCTCATCAGTATGAGTTTAATCGCTTGAATATAACTTACACGATGATGAGTAAGCGTAAGCTTCTGCAGCTCGTTCAAGAAGGGCTTGTGTCAGGTTGGGATGACCCTCGTATGCCTACTATATGTGGTTTCCGTCGTCGTGGTTATACGCCTCAGTCTATCCGTAACTTCGTAGATAAGATTGGCTATACTAAGTATGATGGCGTGATTGATATGGCGCTACTTGAGCACAGCGTGCGCGAAGACTTAAATAAGCATGCCCTCAGAGCATCTGCCGTTATTGACCCTGTTAAGTTGATTATAACAAACTACCCAGAGACTCAAACTGAGGATATGGACTTTGTGAATAATCCAGAAGACGAGTCAGCAGGTTCGCACAAAATCACTTTCCGCAGAGAACTCTATATCGAGCGTGAAGACTTTATGGAAGATGCTCCAAAGAAGTTCTTCCGCATGACTCCGGGGCAGGAAGTTCGCTTGAAGAGTGCTTACATCGTTAAGTGTACTGGCTGTAAAAAGGATGCAGACGGCAATGTAGTCGAAGTGTATGCTGAGTACGACCCCGAAACGCTTAGCGGACGTCCCGAATCTAATCGTAAGGTGAAGGGTACTATCCATTGGGTTTCTTGTGCCGATAGTGTAGAGGCTGAAGTTCGTCTTTATGATAGACTCTTTACGGATGAAGACCCTGCGTCGGTTAAGGACCGTAGCCTAGCTGAGATGATTAACCCTGAGAGCCTCGTTGTTGTCAAGCATGCTCGCGTAGAGCCTTTCCTTGCACAAGGTAAGGTAGGCGACCACTATCAGTTCCAACGTATTGGCTACTTTACAGTGGATGCAGACTCTACAGAAGGTCATTTAGTATTTAACCGTACTGTAGGTCTTAAAGACTCTTGGAAGAAAGCTTCTAAGTAATCAAAATAATTAGACAAAGACTCTACAATAGGATATTAGTGCCTATTGTAGAGCCTTAATTTTATGTAGATTAAGTATAATATGATTGAATCGTTAGATTTTATAAAGGAGATACTCCAGCATCTCAATTACTTTTGGGTTACTGTCCTTATGGCGATTGAGAGTTCGTTCATTCCTTTTCCTAGTGAAGTGGTCGTTCCTCCAGCTGCGTATAGAGCTGCTAATGGAGAACTCAATGTTTTCCTAGTGGTGCTGTGGGCAACTATTGGTTGTGACCTCGGAGCTTTGGTTAATTATTACTTAGCTAAGTATTTGGGTAGACCTGTTGTATATCGCTTTGCGGCAAGTAGATTAGGTCGCTTATGCTTGCTAAGCCCTGAGAAAGTAGAGAAGGCTGAGCAGTATTTTGTGAAGAATGGTGCTACATCAACCTTGATTGGGCGATTGATACCGGGTATTAGGCAATTAATCTCAATTCCTGCGGGATTATCGGGTATGCCTCTTGGTCCATTCTTGCTCTACACAACACTAGGAGCTCTTGCATGGAATACTGTTTTAGCTATTGTAGGTTATTTATTGGGTCATGCCGTTCCGATTGATAAGCTTAATGAAGCTGTTCTTCACTACACAAAGCCAATAGGTTATGCTATTTCTGTGCTTGTCTTGCTGGGTGTAGGCGTTCACTTTCTACTTAAGAAGAGAAAGAAATAGCCCTTTCACTATTGCATAATAGAAATATATTCACTAATTTTGCAATGCAATTGAGAAATACGATTGCTTTGGGTTGAGTCGCTAGCTCAGTTGGCAGAGCACATCCCTTTTAAGGATGGGGTCCTGGGTTCGAGCCCCAGGCGACTCACGTAAGGAGATAGATTTTAATAGTCTATCTCCTTTGTTTTTATAGTTACTTGAGCTCTAATATAGATATACGATTGATTAGTCTTTTGATATTGTGTATTTTTACAAGATAACTTTCAACACTTAGAATTATGGGAGATGTAATCGAACTAAAAGATGGGCATTTCTATAAAGAAAACCCGAAAGATAAAACCTATTGGTATCAGTTTCACGACGGAAACATTGGTACTTATGTATTCTCCTTTGATAAGAAGAAGGTGTATTATTTGTTTGGGGACTACCCTCATAATATGACTCCCGAAGAAGTTGCCTTGTTTGATAAAGAGAATCCGTTTTGGGCGAAATTATTATCTTCTAGCGAATAACTTATCTGACACTCGTTATCAGTATTTCTATTTCGAAAGGGGTATCAGATACTATTTAATTCTAGTAAAAATAAGGTTACTAAGCCATTAAAATCACTATTTATAGGTATTGTGAAACTATTGTTGTGTATC
>RBKG01000197.1 GCA_003640335.1 Porphyromonas sp. | reverse complement strand
CTACGGGTTTAGCTCAGTTGGTAGAGCACTGGTCTCCAAAACCAGGTGTCGGGAGTTCGAGTCTCTCAACCCGTGCTAAGAATACGAGACAATGAGTATAGTTAGTCGCATAGGATCAGCATTCAAAGATTCTTACATAGAACTGACACAAAAAGTAACGTGGCCTACTCGTCAGGAACTGACGAGTAGTTCTATCGTTGTGCTGGTTGCTTCCATTATCATAGCACTATTTGTGACTGGTGTGGATCAGGTCTTTGAGCGCGCGTTGAAGTTCATTTATCAAGCTTTGGCATAACGTTATGGCAGAGGTAAATGAGAAGAAATTCTATATTCTTCGTGCCGTAAGCGGTAAGGAGAATAAGGTTAAAGAGGATTTAGATAGAGAGATCAGGCTTACTGAGCTTGGTCGTTATGTGTCTCAAGTCTTCGTGCCTACAGAGAAGGTCGTAAGTCAGCGTGGTGGCAAGAAGATTGTTAAGGAGCGTCCTAGTCTTCCTGGTTACATCATTGTAGAAGCCGCTCTTGTTGGAGATGTAGCGTATAGACTGCGCAATACTCCTAATGTGATTGGTTTCTTAGGTGGTAGCCGTGGAACGGATCCAGAGCCTATGAAGCGTAGCGAAGTAGAGCGTCTGATGAACCGTGCCGACGAGATTGCACTAAGTGAAGGCGAGTATGAAATCGACTTCTATGTGGGCGATATCGTGAAGGTTATGGATGATGCCTTTGCTGGATGTGAGGCTGTAGTTGAAGAGGTAACCCCCGATAAGCGTAAGCTGAAGGTGATGGTTAAGATGTTTGGTCGTAAGATCCCTCTTGAACTAAGTTATGCTCAAGTGACTAAGGAACTTTAAACCTGTTACGGGGTAAGAAGACCTAGTTAATCGTATAGTGTTAATCACTAAAAGAATAGAATAACAATGGCAAAAGAAATTGCTGGACAACTAAAATTGCAAATCAAGGGTGGTGCGGCTAATCCATCACCTCCCGTAGGACCTGCACTTGGTGCTAAGGGTATCAATATAATGGAGTTCTGCAAGCAGTTCAACGCCAGAACTCAGGATCAAGCAGGTAAGATACTTCCAGTAGTTATCACTTACTATGCTGACAAGAGCTTTGATTTCATTATCAAGACTCCTCCTGTAGCTGTTCAGCTCAAGGAAGTTACTAAGCTGAAGAGTGGTTCTGCTCAGCCTAACCGTAATAAGGTTGCTGAGATTACTTGGGAACAAGTGCGTACTATTGCAGCAGACAAGTTGGTCGACCTTAACTGCTTCACTGTAGAAGCTGCTATGAAGATGGTAGCAGGTACAGCTCGCAGTATGGGTATTGTAGTAAAGGGTGAATTTCCTGGATAATAAATAACTAATCAAAGAACATGAGTAAACTGACAAAGAAGCAGAAGCTCGCTTTGAGCAAGATCGAGCCAGGAAAGGCCTACACTCTAGCTGAAGCATCAGCAAAGGTGAAGGAAATCACACTTACTAAGTTTGATGCATCTGTAGACGTTGATGTACGTCTAGGTGTTGACCCTCGTAAGGCTAACCAGATGGTTCGTGGTGTGGTAACGCTACCTCACGGTACTGGTAAGCAGGTTCGTGTACTTGCTCTCTGTACTCCAGATAAGGAGGAAGAAGCAAAGGCTGCTGGTGCTGACTATGTAGGTCTAGATGAGTATATCGAAAAGATTCGTGGTGGATGGACTGATATTGATGTAATCATCACTCAGCCAGCTATCATGGGTAAGATTGGTGCTCTAGGTCGTGTACTTGGTCCACGTGGTCTAATGCCTAACCCTAAGAGTGGTACTGTAACAAATGAAGTAGGTGCTGCTGTTAAGGAAGTGAAGAGTGGTAAGATTGACTTTAAGGTAGATAAGACGGGTATCGTTCACACTTCTATCGGTAAGGCTTCTTTCACTGCAGAGCAGATTAAGGAAAATGCAGCAGAATTCATTTCTACACTCATTAAGCTCAAGCCAAGTGCTGCTAAGGGTGCTTACATCAAGAGCATCTTTATCTCTAGCACAATGAGCCCAGGTGTGAAGATTGACCCTAAGTCTGTAGAAGAATAATAAGTAAGGAAAGACAATGAGAAAGGAAAATAAGGCAGTTGTCATCGAACAACTCAAGAGCTATCTCAGCGAGTATCCTCACTTCTATCTAGCAGATACTGAAGGGATGGATGCTGCTCAGACAGCACAACTCCGTCGTAAAGCAAATCAAGCAAGCATCAAGCTTTTCGTAGTTAAGAACACGCTTCTTCGCCGTGCACTAGCTGAAGTAGGAGACTTCTCTCCACTACAGTCTGCACTTAAGGGCAACACAATGGTGATGTTCTCTAATGTAGCTAATGCTCCAGCTAAGCTAATCAAGGATATTCTTAAGGAGCAAAAGGAAGCTGCTAAGATCCGCCTTAAGGGTGCTTATGCTGAAACAGGCTTCTATGGCGACAACCAACTTGACACGCTTGTGGCTATCAAGAGCAAGGAAGAGCTTATTGGCGATATCGTGGCTCTGCTACAATCACCAATTCGCAATGTGCTTTCTGCGCTTGAGAATAAGGATAACAACGGCGAAGGTTCAGCCGAATAATGATACCTACAAATTTTATTACGTAAACAAAGTAACAATACAATAATATGGCAGATATCAAAGCTATTGCAGAACAGCTAGTAAACCTAACAGTAAAGGAAGTAAGCGAACTTGCAGCTATTCTTAAGGACGAATACGGTATTGAACCAGCTGCTGCAGCAGTAGTAGTTGCTGCTGGTGGTGATGCCGCTGCAGAAGAAGAAAAGACTTCTTTCGATGTAATCCTAAAGAGCGCTGGCGCTGCTAAGCTCCAGGTTGTTAAGGCCGTTAAGGAACACTGTGGTCTTGGTCTTAAGGAAGCTAAGGACATCGTAGATGCTGCACCTGCTGCTGTTAAGGAAGGTGTAGATAAGGCTACAGCTGAAGCTGTAAAGGCTGCGCTAGAAGAAGCTGGTGCAGAAGTAGAGCTTAAGTAATTAATACTGCCTGTGTCAAGCACAGGTCTATACTGGTTAAGATTCCTCTGTAGGAGGAGTCTTAACCATTTTGTGCCTATCAAACTAAGTATCTTTTATTAGTCCCCAAATGGCTCCTAACCAGAATAAAAAGAGAGTAAACTTTGCATCGATAAAGAATCCGTTGCAATTCCCTGATTTCCTAGAAGTTCAGCTTAAGAGCTTCCAGGATTTCTTCCAGCTGGATACACCGCCTGAGCGTCGTAAGAAGGAGGGTCTGTATAAGGTGTTTGCAGAGAATTTCCCTATTGCAGACACTCGTAATAACTTCGTATTAGAGTTCTTGGATTACTATGTTGATCCTCCTAAGTATTCTATCGAAGAGTGTTTAAGTCGTGGTCTTACTTATAGTGTTCCTCTTAAAGCGAAACTTAAGCTTTACTGTACTGACCCTGATCACGAAGACTTCGCTACGGTAATCCAAGATGTGTTCTTGGGTCCTATCCCTTACATGACAAATTCGGGTACGTTCGTCATCAATGGTGCCGAGCGTGTTATCGTATCTCAGTTGCACCGTTCTCCTGGGGTGTTCTTTGGGACAAGTATGCATACGAGCCGTACACAGCTGTATTCAGCTCGTATTATCCCATTCCGTGGCTCTTGGATAGAGTTCGCTACGGATGTGAACAACGCGATGTATGCCTACATCGATCGTAAAAAGAAATTACCTGTAACTACGCTTCTTCGTGCTATCGGCTACGAATCAGATAAGGATATCTTAGACTTATTTGGTCTTGCTGAGGAAGTAAAGGTGAGCAAGTCTACGCTTAAGAAGTATGTTGGTCGTAAGCTTGCTGGTCGTGTAAATAAGACTTACATTGATGACCTTAGCGATGAAGATACAGGTGAAGTGGTATCTATTGAGCGTACTACAGTGCTTGTAGACCGTGATGTAGAGCTTACCGAAGAACATATCGAACAAATCCTTGAAGCTGGAGCTAAGACTATTCTGCTCCATAAGGAAGATAAGCAGGGTACAGACTATTCGCTTATTTTCAATACGCTTCAGAAGGACCCATGTAATAGCGAGCATGATGCTCTTTATTACATTTATCGTCAGCTTCGTAATGCTGAACCAGCAGATGAAGCTAATGCTAGAGAAGTCATCACAAACCTATTCTTCTCTGACAAGCGTTACGACCTAGGTGATGTTGGTCGTTATCGTATCAATAAGAAATTGAATCTCTCTATTGACCCTGATACTCGTGTACTCACGAATGAGGATATCGTAGAGATTTTGAAATATCTCATCGAATTAGCTAATTCAAAGGCTCAAGTAGACGATATTGACCACCTATCTAACCGCCGTGTGCGTACTGTAGGTGAGCAGCTCTACAATCAATTCGGTGTTGGTCTCGCTCGTATGGCTCGTACAGTAAGAGACCGTATGAATGTTCGTGACAACGAAGTGTTCACTCCAGAAGACTTGGTTAATGCTAAAACGCTTTCTTCTGTTGTAAATTCATTCTTTGGAACGAATGCTCTTTCTCAGTTCATGGACCAGACTAACCCTCTTGCAGAGATTACTCACAAGCGTCGTATCTCGGCTCTAGGTCCTGGTGGTATTAGTCGTGACCGTGCCGGTTTCGAGGTGCGTGACGTACACTATACGCACTATGGTCGTCTTTGTCCAATTGAAACTCCTGAAGGTCCTAACATTGGTCTGATTTCATCACTCTGTGTATATGCTAAGATCAATGACCTAGGCTTCATCGCTACTCCTTACCGTAAGGTTGATAATGGGGTTGTTGATTTCAGTGAAGCAGGTCTTCAGTATTACACTGCAGAGGAAGAAGAAGATAAGCTTGTTGCTCAGGGTAACGCTTCTATTGATGAACATGGTCGCTTTACTGACGAACGTATCAAGGCTCGTCTAGAATCTGACTTCCCAGTAGTTGCTCCTAACGAGGTGGACTTGATGGATGTGGCTCCTACGCAGATTGCATCTATCGCAGCATCACTTATTCCATTCCTTGAGCACGATGACGCTAACCGTGCACTGATGGGCTCGAACATGATGCGTCAGGCTGTTCCATTGCTTCGTCCAGAAGCTCCTATTGTGGGTACTGGTATCGAAGGACAGCTTGTTCATGACTCTCGTACGCAGGTCGTTGCTGAGCGTAGCGGTGAAGTCGTTTATGTAGATGCTAATTGCATTCGCATTAAGTACGACTGGACTGAAGAGGAATCTTTTGTAAGCTTCGACGATCCTGTAACAGAATATAAGCTTCCTAAATTCCGTAAGACTAACCAAAGTACAACTATTGACCTTCGTCCTATCTGTCATAAGGGACAGCGTGTAGAGAAGGGAGATATTCTTACAGAAGGTTATTCTACTCAAGGCGGAGAACTAGCTCTTGGACGTAACGTTCAGGTTGCTTACATGCCATGGAAGGGTTATAACTATGAGGATGCTATCGTGCTTAACGAACGCCTTGTTCGTGAAGACTTCTTCACTTCTGTTCACGTTGATGAATATATCCTTGAAGTTCGTGAAACTAAGCGTGGTCTAGAAGAGCTTACAAGCGATATTCCTAACGTTAGCGATGATGCAACTAAGAATCTTGATGCAGATGGTATCATCAGAGTTGGTGCTCGTGTAGAACCAGGTGATATTCTTGTAGGTAAGATTACGCCAAAGGGAGAAAGTGACCCTACTCCAGAAGAAAAGCTCTTGAGAGCTATCTTTGGTGATAAGGCAGGTGACGTTAAGGATGCGTCTCTAAAGGCAACGCCTTCTCTTCGTGGTGTCGTGATTGGTACAAGTCTTTACTCTAAGAAGATTGACAAGAAGGGTAGAGCAGAGCTTAAGGCAATTCAAGAGAAGATTGAGACTAAGTATGCTGAGAAGCAGAATGACCTTAAGACGCTCTTCATTGATAAGATGCTCAAGCTTACATCTAATCACACAGTGAAGTCTGTGAAGGATTTCTTAGGTACTGATAAGCTTAAGGTTGGTGCTAAGTTTACTAAGGCTGACTTGGAAGCACTTCCATTCAACGAACTTATGCTTGGAGAATGGACAGAAGATGCTCACACTAATGACCTTATCAACAAGACAACTGTCAACTACCTAAAGCGTAGCAAGGAGATTGATAGCGAAATGCGTCGTGAAAAGCTTGACGAGTCTATCGGTGATGAATTACCATCAGGTATCGTTCAGATGGCTAAGGTATACATCGCTAAGAAGCGTAAGATTCAAGTTGGTGATAAGATGGCCGGACGTCACGGTAACAAGGGTATTGTATCTAAGGTCGTGCGTCAAGAAGATATGCCATTCCTCGAAGACGGTACTCCAGTAGATATCTGTTTGAACCCACTAGGTGTGCCTTCTCGTATGAACCTTGGTCAGATTTTTGAGGCTGTATTGGCATGGGCTGGTCGTAAGCTTGATTGCAAGTTTGCAACGCCTATCTTCGATGGAGCTTCTCTTGATGATATGAACGAATGGACTGATAAGGCTGGCTTAGCTCGCAATGGTAAGACTTATCTATATGATGGTGGTACTGGTGAGCGCTTTGACCAACCAGCTACAGTAGGGGTAACATACTTCCTCAAGCTCGGTCACATGGTTGATGATAAGATGCACGCTCGTTCGATTGGTCCATACTCACTCATTACTCAGCAACCTCTCGGAGGTAAGGCTCAGTTTGGTGGTCAGCGTTTCGGGGAGATGGAAGTTTGGGCTCTTGAAGCATTCGGAGCTTCTCATATCCTACAAGAAATCCTCACAATCAAGAGTGATGATGTTCAAGGACGTAGCAAGGCTTACGAAGCGATTGTAAAGGGTGACCCTATGCCAACGCCAGGTATCCCAGAGTCGCTTAACGTACTCCTTCACGAACTTAAGGGCTTAGGTCTAAGCTTTACTCTAGACTAAATGATTAGACAATCTACTCAGTACTACATAATCTAAACAGTAGTGCTGAGTGGATAAAATGATCTTAGAAGAATTATGGCATTCAAAAAAGATAATAAGATAAAGAGTAACTTCTCGAAGATTACTATTTCACTGGCCTCTCCAGAAGAAATCCTAGAGAATTCAAGTGGCGAAGTCCTCAAGCCAGAGACTATCAACTACCGCACATACAAGCCTGAGCGTGATGGTCTTTTCTGTGAGCGTATATTCGGTCCGGTAAGAGACTTCGAATGTCATTGCGGTAAGTACAAGCGCATCCGTTATCGTGGTATCGTTTGTGACCGCTGTGGTGTAGAAGTTACAGAGAAGAAAGTACGTCGTGAACGTATGGGGCACATCAAGCTTGAAGTGCCTGTTGCTCACGTATGGTATTTCCGTTCTCTTCCTAATAAGATGGGCTATCTCTTGGGTATTTCTGCAAAGAAGCTTGAGAGCATTGTCTATTACGAACGTTATGTTGTCGTTCAAAGTGGTTGGTTAGGTGATAGCGTTCAGCCTCTTGATGTCCTTACTGAGGACGAGTACATGGAACTTCAAGACCGTGTATATGACGAACACCCAGAGAATGACCAACTAGAAGATACTGATCCAAATAAGTTCATCTGTAAGACGGGTGCAGAAGCTATTTATGACTTGCTTTGCCGTCTTGACCTAGATGCTCTATCATACGAATTACGTCATAAGGCTAATACTGATGGTTCTCAGCAACGTAAGAATGAAGCGCTTAAGCGTCTTCAGGTTGTAGAGAGCTTCCGTCAGAGCCGTGAGGTTAATCGTCCTGAATGGATGATTATGAAGGTGCTTCCTGTTATTCCACCAGATTTGCGCCCTCTAGTACCTCTTGATGGTGGTCGTTTCGCTACAAGTGACTTGAATGACCTTTATCGTCGTGTGATTATCCGTAATAATCGTCTTAAGCGCATGATTGATATCAAGGCGCCAGAGGTGATTTTGCGTAATGAAAAGCGCATGCTTCAGGAAGCTGTCGATTCTCTCTTCGACAACTCTCGTAAGTCAAGTGCTGTACGTAGCGATAACAATCGCCCACTTAAGTCTCTCTCTGATAGCCTTAAGGGTAAGCAAGGTCGTTTCCGTCAGAACCTTCTCGGTAAGCGTGTAGACTATTCTGCTCGTTCGGTTATCGTCGTAGGTCCAGAGCTTAAGATGCACGAATGTGGTATTCCTAAGTATATGGCGGCAGAGCTCTATAAGCCATTCATTATCCGTAAGCTCATCGAGCGCGGTATCGTGAAGACGGTTAAGAGTGCTAAGAAGATTGTAGACCGTAAGGAAGCTGTCGTTTGGGATATCCTTGAGCACGTTATGAAGGGTCACCCTGTACTCTTGAACCGTGCCCCAACGCTTCACCGTCTAGGTATTCAGGCTTTCCAGCCTAAGATGATTGAAGGTAAGGCTATCCAGCTTCACCCACTTTCATGTACTGCCTTCAACGCGGACTTTGACGGTGACCAGATGGCTGTTCACTTGCCTCTTGGTAATGAAGCTATCCTTGAAGCTCAGATGCTTATGCTAGCTTCTCACAATATCCTTAACCCAGCTAACGGTGCGCCAATCACAGTACCTTCTCAGGATATGGTGCTTGGTCTTTACTACATCTCTAAGCTCCGTCAAGGCGTTAAGGGCGAAGGTGCTACTTTCTACGGTCCTGAAGAAGCAACGATTGCTTACAATGAAGGTAAGCTTTCAATGCATGCTGCTATCAATGTCTATGTTGATGATATTGAAAATGGCGAGAAGGTACGTCGCATGATTACTACTTCTGTTGGTCGTCTCATGGTTAATGAGTTCGTTCCTGAAGCAGTAGGATATGTTAATGAAACACTTGGTAAGAAGGCGCTTCGTGATATCATCGGTAAGGTTATCAAGATTTGTGGTGTAGCTGTTACAGCTAAGTTCCTTGACGATATCAAGAATCTTGGTTACTACATGGCCTTCAAGGGCGGTCTTTCTTTCAACCTTGGCGACGTTATCATCCCAGAAGAAAAGGCTACTCTTATCCAACAAGGTTATGAAGAGGTTGAGAGCGTGATGGCTAACTATGGTATGGGGGTAATCACGAATAACGAACGTTACAACCAAATCATTGATACTTGGACGCATATCAACAGCCAGTTGTCTGATATCGTAATCAAGCACCTTAAGGAAGACCAGCAAGGGTTCAACTCTGTATACATGATGATGGACTCTGGTGCCCGTGGTAGTAAGGAGCAGATTCGTCAGCTCTCTGGTATCCGTGGTCTGATGGCTAAGCCTCAGAAGAGTGGTGCAGAAGGTGGTCAGCAGATTATCGAGAACCCTATCCTTTCGAACTTTAAGGAAGGTCTGTCAGTGCTTGAGTACTTTATCTCTACGCACGGTGCTCGTAAGGGTCTTGCCGATACCGCTCTTAAGACGGCCGACGCTGGTTACCTCACTCGTCGTCTTGTAGACGTTTCTCAGGATGTAATCATCAATGAAGAAGACTGTGGTACGCTTCGTGGTCTTGTAGCTACAGAGCTTAAGAAGAACGAAGAAGTTATCGCATCACTATACGAACGTATCCTTGGTCGTGTATCTGTTCACGATGTAATTCACCCTCAGACAGGAGAAATCCTCGTTCGTGCTGGTGAAGAAATCCGTGAAGATGCTGCTGAGGCTATTGAAAAGTCACCAATCGAACAAGTTGAAATTCGTTCGGTACTTACTTGCGAATCTAAGAAGGGTGTCTGCGCTAAGTGTTACGGACGTAACCTTGCTACTAACCACATGGTACAGCGTGGTGAAGTTGTGGGTGTTATCGCGGCTCAGTCTATTGGTGAGCCTGGTACACAGCTTACACTTCGTACGTTCCACGTCGGTGGTGTGGCTTCGAACGTTGCTACCGAAAACAGCGTAACAGCTAAGTTCGATGGTGTACTTGCTTTCGAAGAATTGCGTACTGTAGAGGTTGATGTTGAGAAGGGTGAAAAGCCTTATCACGTAGTTGTAAGCCGAATGGCTGAAATGCGTATCGTTGACCCAAATACACAGATTGCGCTAGTAACGGTACCTGTTCCTTATGGTGCTCACCTATTCTTCCAAGATGGTGCGCTTGTAGCTAAGGGCGACCAAATCTTTACATTCGACCCATTTAATGCGGTTATCGTATCTGAAGTTGCTGGTAAGGCTGCCTTTGAGAATGTAATCGAAGGTATTACTTATCGTGTAGAATCAGATGAAGCAACTGCTCTTCGTGAGAAGATTATCATCGAAAGTAAGGACCGTAACCTTGCTCCTGGTATCCAAATCATTGACAAGGCTGGTAACCCAATCAAGAGTTACAACCTTCCTCTAGGTGCACACGTTGTGAAGGACGAAGGCGAAGAGATTAAGGTCGGTGATGTTCTTGTTAAGATTCCACGTTCAGCTAGTAAGGCTGGTGACATCACAGGGGGTCTTCCTCGTGTTACCGAACTCTTTGAAGCACGTAACCCATCTAACCCAGCGGTCGTAGCTGAAGTTGATGGTGAAGTAATCTTCGGTAAGCTTAAGCGTGGTAATCGTGAGATTACGATTAAGCCAAAGATTGGTGCAGAGAAGAAGTACCTTGTACCTATGTCTAAGCAGCTCCTTGTACAAGAAGGAGACTTCGTTCGCAGTGGTACGCCTCTATCAGATGGTGCTATTACGCCAACAGATATTCTTGAAATCAAGGGTCCTACCGCTGTTCAGGAATATATCGTGAATGAAGTTCAAGACGTTTATCGCTTGCAGGGTGTGAAAATCAATGATAAGCACTTCGAAGTGATTGTACGTCAGATGATGCGTAAGGTTGAAATCGTTGACCCAGGGGAAACTCTATTCCTCGAACAACAGCTTGTTGATAAGCTCGAAGTTATGGAAGAGAACGACCGCATCTGGGGCAAGAAGGTTGTAGTTGATGCTGGTGATAGCGAAACGCTTAAGCCTGGTCAGATTGTAACGCTTCGTCGTCTACGTGACGAAAACAGTCAGCTCAAGCGTAAGGACCTTCGTCCAGTAGAGGTGCGCGATGCTAAGCCTGCAACGGCTAAGCAGGTACTACAAGGTATCACACGTGCTTCTCTTCAAACGAAGAGCTTCATGAGTGCCGCTTCCTTCCAGGAAACAACTAAGGTACTTAACGATGCTGCTATCAACGGTAAGACTGATACTCTAGAAGGCTTGAAGGAAAATGTGATTTGTGGTCACTTAATCCCAGCCGGTACAGGTATGCGTGAATACAAGAAGATTGTGGTAATGCCTCAGAGTGAATATGAGCGCACACACGTTGCTGAAGAAGAAGCTGCTCTTGAAGAGAACTAATCTTCGGTAGTCAATAAATAGTTAATTAGCCCCCATTAGGATATTTCCTAGTGGGGGCTAATCTTTTGTTGAACAATACTCTGAGTAGGGTCGCTTTATTATGCAACGAATTGCCTTATAGAGTTATTCTTATTTGTTCTTAGGTTCATCTGATAGTTTTTTCAGAAACGCGGGGTCAAAGACAATATTAACTTGGGTATTGTTCGTGTTACTTATTGTATTATTGTTATTATTCTGATTTTGGTTTTGATTCTGATTCTGATTTTGGTTCTGATTCTGATTATTGTTGTTATTATTGCTAGGAGGAGGCGTAGTCTCTACATTGCGAGGCACATCTACTGCTTTAGGGTCAAGTGTCACAGAGTAGCCATCTCCAAATTTCCACATCGCTCCTGTATAACCATCAAGAGCAAAACCATAAAGACCCCAAGAGAATAGATTCAATAGGTTGTTGGCATCGTATTCCGAACTAATGATTGATTCAACGGGGTAGTAACCTGACTTATTCATGGATACTAGATACTTACCTCGCTTGAAGAAGC
>RBKG01000153.1 GCA_003640335.1 Porphyromonas sp. | reverse complement strand
AAGTTCCCAGTGGCATTACAATCTCTGAAATTCTAAATCACGTGTAAGTATGAATAAGATTATCCTGTGTATAGCCTTGTTGCTATGCCAACTACAAGCTATTGGTCAGTCTCAGTCTCGCTATGACTGCCTATATGAGTACACTGTCAAGGCACCCAATGGTAACCGAGAGGTTTATTCTACAATCCTCCAAATTGGAAGCACTTCGGCACTGTTCTCAGATTACCTTGCATTTCAGCTGGATTCCCTACGACAGACGAAGTCTCCTGATGAACAAATCAAAATGGGTGAAGCACGTCTAAGGAAGTCTGCTTACTTCTTTGACCAAACTGTATTTCAGAACACCCCGAAAGGGAAACTCTCGGTCTATAGCACCATTATCCCAAACCACTATACTTATCAAGAGGATAAAGTCAATATGGTATGGGAGATAGATGACAGCAGTACTGATACAATCAGTGGTTATCCATGTCGTAAAGCTACAGCAGAGTATGGTGGTAGGTCTTGGGTAGCATGGTATGCTCCTGATATCCCTCTACAGTTTGGACCTTGGAAATTTACGAGCTTGCCAGGTCTAATCCTAAAGGTTTACGATAGCGAGCAGGTACATTGCTTCGAAGCTATCCAGCTGAGGAAAGCAAACTTAAACATAGTAGAACCTCAGTATGGAGATGTAATCTCCACTACCCGTACAAAATTCCTCAAAGCAAAGAACAGCTTTGAAGAGAATCCAATGGCTAATCTTCCGCCAGAAAGTATCACAGATATGGTCGTTATGAAAGGAGACTCTGGGGGAAGTTCTATACTAATCAACGGAATGCAATTACGCCTAAGAGAAAATGGATATATCCCAATAGAAAAGGAGTGATTATGAAGCCTTGGCCTCGTCTATTGCTGTCTTTCACTCTTGCTGTAGTCTGGAGTATCTCAGTATCTGCTCAGACTTTGCTAAGTGGGGTTGTTATGGATGCTAGCAAGAACCCCATAGAGGGTGCTAGCATCCAGCTATCTATTGGGCAAAAAAAAACAGTAGCCATCTCTATTACAGATGAGCGAGGACAATTTAGTCTCTCTACAAAAGGCCAGGCTGACAGTCTCTATATCATTGTTAGTCATATCTCCTTTGAAAAGAAGAGCATAAGACTAGGGGCGGAGGCAAAAGATATCACGATAGTCCTCTCACCCCAACAGACAATCCTCAAGGAAGTGACCGTAAAGACCCCCTCTTTGACTCAAAGAGGAGACACTCTTACATATAGCCTCCGGGCATTCTCAGGGGAGGGAGACTACAGACTGAGGGATGCACTTAAGAAGCTCCCAGGGATAGATGTCGCAGAAAGTGGGAAAATAAAGTATCAGGGAAAGGAGATATCAAACTTCTATATCGAAGGTTTAGACCTATTGGGCGGTAAATATAACATCGCAACTAATAATATTCCGTCGAGCTATGTGTCATCGGTACAAGTGCTAAGCAATCACTCCGATGCCAAGATTGATAAAGATGTACTGACCGATGATGTGGCACTTAATATAAGTCTAACCAAGAAAGCCAAAATTAAACCTGTCGGGAGCTATAGCCTTGTGGCTGGCATTGGAGAGAATGCTCTCTATCAAGCTTCTGGTTCGGGTATGATATTCAAGCCTCAAGTTCAAGTCATAGGGGTACTTAAGGCAGGGAATATTCAAGAGTTTGCAAACGATAATACTACAGATAATATAGCTAGTGAGAAGGCTTCAACCTTAGCATCAATGATTGTTGGTGACATATCGGGAGCTACCCCTCCCATCAAACGAGAGCGTTATATATTCCCTGGGGATTATTTGACAAGCCTTAGTACTATTGGTAAACTATCCGAAAATGCAACTTTGAGGGCTAATGTCGGCTATGGCTTCTCTCGAACACGCTATGAGTATGGTTACAACTTGGACTTTGTCGATTCTTCTCGCCCCAATATAACTATACAACAACAAACCACACCAACAGAACGAAAGCATACTCCATTCCTTGAGATAGAATACAAGAATAATGGCGATAGACGCTATGTCCAGAATAAGTTTTCGGTAAAGGCGAGTTATCTTAGCTCGGATATAGCAGAGACCTCGCCCTCGGTCCTTGGGAATTCTGGTCTAAAAGGTCGCTATAGGGATATTAGTTTCTCTGATGCTCTCTCTTTACGTTGGCGAAAGGGCAATACTCAGTGGGGGGTATCAAGTTTAGTTGGTTATTCAACTGCACCGACAGCCCAGATTATGCTCTTATCAAATGGGCTCGAGCAGCTGGCAGCCAGTGAACAGTTTTTATCCAAGATTTCTTTATTTTCGTCCTATGAAGTAAAGAGGTCTCGTATAAGCTTCCCTATATCCATTCAGTACAAGAGAGACAAGCTCTCAACTCAATCTATCCATAGCACTATAGTCTCTAATGCTATCAATAACTTAAGGGGAGATAATCTTCTTCTGTCCTTCATCCCCGAATACGAGTACACGCATCCATTGCAGAAGTATGTATTTCGAGCGAGGTTGGACCTATCAAGTGATTATATTAATTATCGCAATATGGGAACTTGGCAGGCTCAACAAAGGAAGACATATTTTAGATTCAACCCCTCGATTTATTTAAGCTACAAGCTTAATGCTCAGTCCGACCTCAGAGTGCAAGGTGCATACACTGAGGGCGTGGGTGCATTAACAGATTTGCTAACATCCGCAGTACAGAATAATATTATCTCGGCAAGTATAGGAAGTGGTATGCTTGCACAAAATAAAACTCTACATCTAAGTACAGACTATCGTTTTCGGTTACCTATAGAGATGTGGTTTTTCAATACGGGGGTCACCTATACCTACCAGCATAGAAATCTGATACCCTCCCAAACGATATCTTCAGGTTTGGTAAACACTTCTTATATCCCTCAGGACAATGGAATCAGTAGCCTAAATATATTTGCCTCTCTCACCAAACAGATTCAAAGCCTTCACACAAAACTCTCATTGATGAGTATTTACAATCATAGTAATCAGTCGATGATGCAAAATGGGGTTATTTATGAGTATGAAGGTGGTAGTTTTAGTCTGATGCCATCTGTTGTCTCAAAGCCACTTAAGTTCATTGAGATTAACTATACGTATACGCTCAATAAAGGGTTTAGTCGCATAAAAAATACGACACAATCATTAAGGGCACATACACACGACATACGTATTGATTTAAAGCCTATGCCTAAGTGGAGCTTTAAGCTCGCCGCCGAGATGAACTCCAAAGAAATATCCCCAAGTCATTGGGCGAAACTTTGTATGTTCGATATTGGACTTACTCACAGCAATAAGTCTCTACGCTATACCCTTGAACTCAATAATATCTTCAATGAGCAAAGCTATAATTACTCTGTTTTCAGTGGGATAAATACCTATTCTTACTCTTATTCATT
>RBKG01000009.1 GCA_003640335.1 Porphyromonas sp. | reverse complement strand
CTCCCTGCGCCTTCAGTCTCAATGCCTTGCGATTACCGCATTCTGCAAAGCCCACCAAAGGACAAGTAAAACTTGTCCTTTGGGAGACCGTCGAGCGGTCTCTGAGAGGAGGAACAGATAACAGCTAAAGGATAAAAAAGTACAGCCCACAAGGTTAATCCTTGTGGGCTGTACTTTTGTTGATACTTTCTAGAAACTACATCTATTAAAAGTCTGCGTTTCTTGGAGTACGTGGGAATGGAATTACGTCTCTGATATTAGTCATACCTGTAACAAATAGAAGTAGACGTTCAAAGCCAAGTCCGAAGCCTGAATGTGGAGCAGTACCATAACGACGTGTATCCATGTACCACCAAATATCCTTATCAGGTACTCCCATTTCTTCTGCACGTGCTTTGAGTTTGTCGTAATCTGCTTCACGCTCAGAACCGCCAATGATTTCACCAATCTTAGGGAAGAGAACATCCATACCGCGTACAGTCTTGCCATCTTCGTTAAGCTTCATATAGAAACTCTTGATTTCCTTTGGATAGTCTGTTACGATAACAGGCGTCTTAAAGTGTTCTTCAACGAGATAGCGTTCATGTTCGCTGCTCATATCAGCACCCCAATAGATAGGGAATTCAAACTTACGACCAGCCTTAACAGCCGCTTCAAGTATTTCGATACCTTCAGTGTAAGTGAGTCGCTTGAATGGCTTATCTAATACAAACTTTAGACGTTCAACTAGTTCCTTGTCGTAATGCTCTGCAAGGAATGCGATGTCGTCAGCACAGCGTTCAAGAGCCCAGCGTACACAATGCTTGATGAAGTCTTCGGCTAAATCCATGTTTTCCTCAATTTCGAGGAATGCTACTTCTGGTTCAATCATCCAGAACTCAGCCAAGTGGCGAGGCGTGTTTGAGTTCTCAGCACGGAATGTTGGCCCGAAAGTATAGATAGCGCCCATAGACATAGCAGCGAGTTCGCCTTCTAATTGTCCCGATACCGTTAAAGCCGTTGGTTTACCGAAGAAGTCTTGGCTGTGGTCGATGCTTCCGTCTTCTGTTCGTGGTAAATCGTTTAGCGGGAGGGTTGTTACTTGGAACATTTGTCCAGCTCCTTCGCAGTCGCTAGCTGTAATGAGTGGAGCATGGAAATAGTAAAATCCTCGTTCATGGAAGTATGTATGGATAGCCATAGACATCTCATGACGCATACGATAGATGGCGCCAAAGGTATTTGTTCTAGGACGAAGGTGCGCAATCTCACGGAGGAACTCTAGCGAGTGTCCTTTCTTCTGTAATGGATAAGTTTCAGGGTCAGCAGTACCAAGCACTTCTATTTCTGATGCTTGTATTTCTACGCTTTGTCCCTTACCTTGAGACGCTACAAGTTCACCGACGATACTAAGGCTTGCTCCTGTGGTAATCTTGCTAAGTAGTGAGGCTTCAAATTTGTCGTTATCAGCAACGATTTGGATATTGTGTATTGTAGAACCATCATTGAGTGCGATAAAGCTAACAGCCTTATTGCCTCGTTTAGTACGAACCCAGCCTTTGACACATACGCTCTGTCCTACTAATTCTCCTCGTAGTAGTTCCTTAATTCTAAGTCTCTGTTTCATAAGTTTTGTCCTATGTTATATAATCAAGTCATTTGGTGAATGACTCTTGAGTATCGAATTGTTATTATTATTCAAACGCTCCCATGCGCAGATTGTTTACTTCCTGCTCATTGAGGTAGCGCCATTTTCCTCTTGGAAGATTTTTCTTCGTTAAGCCAGCGAAGTAGACGCGGTCTAGCTTTTGTACTTGATATCCGAAGTGTTCGAATATGCGACGTACAATGCGGTTACGTCCTGAATGGATTTCAATACCTACTTGAGTGAGGTCATCTTCGGTTACATAGCTTAGCGCATCAGCATGAATTTCGCCATCTTCAAGTTCGAATCCATCGGCAATAGCCTGCATGTGTTCCATAGTAACAGGCTTATCTAACCACACATGATAGATTTTCTTCTTGAGGAATGATGGGTGTGTAAGCTTAGCTGCAAGGTCTCCATCATTCGTAATTAGGAGTACTCCTGTTGTCTGCCTGTCTAGTCGTCCTACGGGGTAGGTGCGTTCTGGGCAAGCGTTGCGCACAAGGTCCATAACCGTTAGTCGGCATTCAGGGTCATCGCTAGTCGTTACGCAGTTTTTAGGCTTATTAAGAAGAATGTAAACTTTACTTTCACTCTCTACTCTTACCCCGTTATGCATGACTTCATCTTTGGGCGTTACTCGGTGTCCTAGTTCGGTGATAACCTCCCCATTAACCATGATTTCACCTTTGGCAATGAGCACATCTGCTTCACGACGAGAGCAAACTCCAGCGTTAGCTAGGTATTTGTTCAAGCGAATTTCTGTATCAGGGTCAAGAACTTGTGGGTACTTAACAGGCTCTAAAGGTACGTGTGGAGCACGCGCATCTGTAATTTTGATTTTGCCCTTTTGTGGCTTTTGTGGTCGTTGTCCATTAGGACGCTGTGTCTTGCCTTGAGCTTGGAAGCCTCCCTTGCGTGTTCCGTTGTTGGGTCTACTTTGCTTGTTTGTTCGGTTATAGTTATAGTCGTAGTTACCCTCAGAACGCTGAGCTTGATAGCGTTCTTGATATTCTTCACGGCGATTGTTCTCGTTTGTGCGTTCGCGCGCATAGCGTTCATTATGGTTGCTGTGATTGCCATAATGTTCTCTTGGAGTACGCTGTTTGTCGTAGTTCGAATATTCCCCTCTACTGTGTTCAGGTCTATATGCTCCGAAGCGTCTTTGTCCGATGTTAGGGTCAGCGTCTGATGTGGTGATGCGTACTCTTTTGCGTCGGCCATGGTTATTGTCATTTAGGCGAGCAGAGCTAGTTCCATCTGCACTAGCTACAGGTACTCGATTTCTTTTTGACATAACAGAAGCCTGACTTTCGTGAATGTCTTCTATACTCATTAGGTTAATGTGCCAACCTCACGGCTGGCGGTTAATTAGTTATTTGTATTAATTGTAATAAGTTGTATTGTAGGTGCAAAGATAATACTTTTACTTAGAGTTATAATTTTATCAACCATTATTACGGGGCAAGCGCATCAAAATTTAGGCGCATTATGAGTGCCGTAGGTACGATACTTCTTCATAGTCCTTGCAGGGCTCATCATATAAAAGGCTATTTCGGATAAATCTCAAATTGATGTGAGTGCGCGTATTTATTTCAGTGAGTACACGCACTTAAGTTTGTAAGTGCGTAGTACTCTGTGCAGACTACGGCTGAAGTTTGTACAGACTACACGTGTAGTCTGCAAAAACTACGGCGAGTGCTCAACTTTAGTTCCCTGACATTATTATTATGATTAAGGGCTAATAGTATTTAGATTGGGCTAATCTAATGATTTTGTCGTGCGTTAGAGGACAGACGAGCATTGATAGTTCTTAGTCTAACTGAACTAAATCATGCAGTATGCTGTTTGATTAAAGGTTTAAACTATAGTTAAGAATATATCTAGTAATGAGAGTAAGACAAGAGGTTAAGATTGGCGCAATAGCACTTATTGCATTTGTTTTAGGTTATCTAGGACTCAATTTCTTGAAGGGTATAAATATTTTTGAACCTGAGAATAAGTACAGAGTACAGCTGGAAAATTTGGGCGGTACATCTGTCGCAACGCCGGTAATGATTAGCGGTTATAAGGTTGGTTCTGTTCAGAAAGTAGATTTTGGCTATGTCTCAGGTCGAGGGTATACTGCTGAATTGCTTCTTGGCTTAAATCCAGAGATAAAGCTCCCTAAGGGTAGTCAAGTACGCATTAAGACTAATGTGCTTAGTGGCTCTGTTTTGGAAATTATGGTTCCTACGGAAGCTAAGCAGGGATACCTAACAAGTGGAGATATTATTCCATTCTCTCAAGGCGATGATATTATGTCTACGGTATCTAATAAGATTATGCCTCAGGTCGTAGAGATTATGCCTCAGATTGTGGATATTGTTAAGCGTCTCGGGGAGATTGCAGATAATTCATCTATAGACTCTGTTATGCTTAATCTAAACCGCTCAACCATGGAGCTTAATAGAGCTATGCAGGCAGTTAATACCTCATTGAAACCTCTTCCTCACGTGATGTCTAATGTTCAAACAATGACAGGGAACCTTGCTCAGACCTCTTCAGCAATAAAAGCTCTTCCTCTAGATAGCCTTATCAATAACCTGAATGCAACGGCAGAGAATATGCGTTCTATGTCGGCACAGCTTAAGAGTCAGGAGGGAACAGCGGGTAAACTACTTAATGACCCTAGTTTGTATAATCGTTTAGATAGTCTAGCTAATAGTGCAGATGCGCTTATGAAAGACCTTAAGGCTAATCCTAAGCGTTACGTTCACTTCTCTCTTTTTTAGTCAATGGAGAGCAAAAAGAAAAGAATACTTATTACGGGTGCGAGCGGATTTATCGGTTCGCACCTTGTTCGTATAGCTCAAGAGCAGGGCTGGGAAGTTACAGTCGCTGTGCGTCCCACGACTAAGACCAAGCAGTCGGGAGATGTTCATTCAATAGTTCTTGATTATGCCGATGAGGCTCTAATGGTTGAGAATCTCTCTGCATGCAGGCGCGATGATGGTGCTCGTGTTTGGGATTATATCGTACACAATGCGGGGCTTACGAAGACGCCTAATTTGCAAGACTTCTATGAGGCTAATGCAGAGAACACACGTCGTTTCTGCTCCGCGATTATCAAAGCCGGAGTAGAGCCCACACGCTTTTTCTACGTGAGTAGTTTGAGTACGTACAGTCAAGATGGTGCTCAAGATGGAGTTATACGTATCACCGATGAGCAGAAGCCAACGACAGAATACGGACGTAGTAAGCTTTTGGCAGAGTTCTATGTGCGTGATAGTGGTCTTAAGTATACGATGATACTACCTACCGGTGTTTATGGCTCAGGTGAGTATGATTATTTGATGGCTATAAAGGGCATTAAGGGCGGACTTAATTTTATGGCAGGTAGTACTCCGCAAGCCTTAACCTTTGTACACGGAGAGGATGTCGCTCGTGCTGTGTGTTTTCTATTGGAAGATGGACGTGCCGTAGACAATAGATATATTATATCAGATGGAGATGTCTATACCGACATCGAATTTAGTAACCTTGTTAAGGAGCTTCTTGGTGTAAAGACAGTTGTCAATCTGCGTACTCCAATGCCTATACTGTGGTGTATTTGCCAGTTGGGCGGACTTTGGTCTCGTTTGACGAATAGAGCGACACCCTTAAATCCGGATAAGTATCCTCTGATGAAACAGCGTTCTTGGCGTTGTGATGTTGCTCCTCTCATGGCTTTGGGCTGGAAGCCTCGTTATCGTCTGCGTGAGGGTTTAGAGGAAGCTATTGATTGGGGCAGAAAGCAAGGGCTGCTATAAGTGCACGATGATGAAGGCCAAGAAATGGCTACTAGATATATCATTCAAGGGGTAATAGCCTTGAATGATTTTTTTATGCTCGTCCCACTCTAATGGATGTTGGAGCGTCATCGATTGGTTAAATTGCTCCAAGTCTGTCTGCGTTTTGAAGTATTCTAGCTGGAAGATTGCTCGTGAATTAGGGGCTATATATAGCTTGTCCAAATAGAACGATATTACCCCCATAGTGCAACGTACGTTAATCTCAACTGTAGGATTAAGCTTTAGCTGACCGCATTCGTCAAGATAAGAGAACATATCAATCCCGATATATCCGATGTACTTGCCGATTAAATGCTGTGAGAAATAAGAGCAGAGTGTTTGCTCTAATAACTGCCATTCTTCTAAGGAGCCTCCAAGTGCTGCCGCAAGCTCTGCTCTAATATCTTCTTGAGGAATAATAAGGTTGCCGGTATAGCTTGTTCCCTTTTTATCATCAATACTAAACTTGGAATAGCCTAGTAGCTCAACCTTTGAGGGCGTAACGCGAAGAAGTACAGCATAATCCTGCTGACGATTAAGTTTTCGCTCAATGCTGATGCCATATTTAATCCCTTGTTTATAAAGGAGAGCAACTTGAGCTTCGTTGAAAGGCGGATTAAGAGGATAAACACCACGACCGCTAGATGTGAAAGGGCGTTTAATGATGAGGCTGTGTTCGTGGCTATCTATGCTCCATAGAGGGAGCAGGTCAAGTATCTTCTTTTGCTCTTCTTCGGCATCTAAGGTTACATCGGGATACCACCAGAAGGGAAGCAATTTGTCTGAGAAAAAATCTTTGAGAGGGCTTGTAAGTAGATGTTTGAATAGCTTATAAGCACTATCTCTGTGTGAAAAAGCTAGATAGCTCGAACTGATGTCAGGCAGCGTTAAGGTGATATTGTGTAGCTTAGCCCAAGCTACGACTTGAGCCATTAGATGAGGCTCGAGAGCCCACATACATAGCTCAAGTGGCTTAAGTGTATTTAAATCAGTGTATTTCTCTCCTTGATGATTGAGTAGATAAGCGTCTTTAATATTAGGTGCAGGAACGTAAATATAATCTCCTTCCTCTGTCAGTGCTTTCATTAAAGGGGCTAACTCTCTCATCATCATTTGCACTGTCCGAGAGGGTGTATATTGGAGATTAGGCTCTACTAATAGAGCCTCTTCATGTCCGGGATTAAAGACATATAATTTATTCATTCCTTAGAAGAGAAGACCTTGCTATGGATTATAGGGTAGAGAACAAAGAACCCAGAGAAAGCTATAATCAATAAGCTACTAAGGCTAAACTTGATATTCAGAAGGTAAATAACCAAAAATACGAGCCATAGCGCAATGAGTAGATAGCTTTGTCTCTTCGTGAGAGGTCTTTTATAAGCCATAGTTGCCTTACTTATTTCTACCGATGATATAGTCGGCAAGCAATAGCATTGAACTGCGATAAACGCTATCAGGGTAGTGCCTGATGAGTTCTTTCGCTTCATCAACTAGGCTGTTCATACGCTCTTCTGCATACTGAATGCCTCCATTATCAATGGCAAAATTGAGGAGTTTCGATATAGCTTCTTCATCTAACTGTTGCTTCTCTATGAAGGTCTTACAGAGTTGTCCTTCTTCTGTATTGCAGAGGTCAGTATCTAGAAGACAGTGGAGTAGTGGTAATGTAACCTTTCCTTCGCGGATATCATTCCCCGTAGGTTTGCCTACATCTTTAGATGGATAGTAGTCAAAGATATCATCTCTTATTTGAAAGGCTAGCCCTAATAACTCTGCTATGCGACCGACTCTTTGAATATCTTCTTCGTTTGCATCGGCTGTTATGGCAGCGACCTCAGCACAGCTGCGGAAGAGTATGGCTGTCTTTTGCTTGATAACTTCAAAGTAAACCTGCTCATCTAAGATAGCTTTGTGAGCTGTCTCATATTGGCGGATTTCACCCTCAGTAAGTTCGCGTCCTATTTGAGAAACGATGCCAATAATGCGGAGATTGCGTGTCTGTATAGCTGCGATGAGAGCCGAGCTTAAAACAAAGTCCCCCATAAGAACAGCTATTCTATTGTCGAAGATAGTTCCAAGAGTAGGCTTACCTCGTCTGACTTTAGCTTCATCAATGACGTCATCATGTATGAGGGTAGCAGTGTGAATGAGCTCAAGGAGAAGACCTGAATCAACAGCCAATGAGGGTACTTGTCCGCTAAGCATGCCCGCAGTGAGGCATGTTAGTACGGGGCGTACCATCTTACCTGTTGATTGTTCAAGTAGTTCGATAGCTTGCTGTAGCCATTCGCTACGAGCAGAAAGCATCTCTCTAAATCCTTCGTGGTAATTATCTACTTCTTGTGCTACAGGAGCTTTTATTTGGTCTAGTGTAATCATTTGTTATAGTGAACTGCGCTCAAGAACGCTTTGCAATTGGTCAATAGAGATATTCATTTGGATTTCTCCTTGGTGTGCAACAGAGATATGTCCTCGCTCTTCGCTGATGATGATGACGATGCCGTCTGTTTTCAGAGCAAGACCAAGGGCCGCTCTATGGCGCAAGCCTAAGTCTTTGTTAAGGTCTGCATTATTCGCTACAGGAAGGATAACGCCTGCTGCTTTGATTTTATCGCCAACGATTACCATTGCACCATCATGGAGAGGGCTATTCTTGAAGAATATATTTTCGATGATGCGCGAATTTATATCACAAGTAAAGCGTTCGCCTGCATGCATCCAAGGGCTTAAATCGAGATTTTGTTGGATAACAATGAGTGCTCCCACTTTCTTCTTAGCCATATTCTTACAAGCTAAGATAATGGGTGCTATGTTGTCAATCTTCTTATCTTGTCCGTTTCTGTCTCTCAATACGCCCGTAAATCGTTGCCAATGAGATGCTGACCCAATGCTAATTAGGATTTTCTTAATCTCTTCTTGGAATATAATTACGAGGATAAGCAGGCCGATGTTTACAAACTTATCCAATAGAGCTCCCATGAGGCGCATCTCAAGTATCTGAGAGACGATTGCCCAGAGTACGAAGAAGGCGATAAAGCCCATAAACAGAGCCTTACTACCAGAACCCTTAAGGAGATTATAGGCATAGCGTAGGAAAAGGGCTAGTATAAAGATGTCTATTGCATCTTTAATTGATAGGGGGAGCCACCATAAATCTGCCATATATCTTTTCTGATTTTATTTCTTAATTGCGAGTCGCTTCTATGTGAAAGATTGGATTTTCAGAGGGAAGGCTATTCTTCTTCAACTCTTCGGTTAGCTTTACAGCCTCCACTGCAGCTCTTACATCATGAACCCTTAGTATTTTAGCCCCAGAGAGTAGTGCATGTGTATTTAATATGCTTGTGCCGTTTAGGCTTTCGTTAGAGTCTATTCCTAGTAACTTGTAAATCATACTTTTTCTCGAAATCCCAACAAGCAAGGGGAGTCCTGTCGCTTCAATAAAGCGAGGGATATAGTTCATTAAAGTATAATTCTGTTCAAGAGTCTTAGCAAATCCGAACCCAGGGTCAAGTATTAAGTCGTGTAAGCCTAGAGCACGTAGCTCCTCACTCTTCTGAATAAAGAAATCTAGAACCTCTAGTCCGACATCAGTATAATCTGTTTGGGTCTGCATGGTCTGCGGTGTCCCTCTCATGTGCATGAGGATATAAGGCACTTGCAGCTCTGTTACGGTCTTGAACATATCTTTATCCAAAGACCCTCCAGATATATCATTGATGATACCTGCGCCATATTCTTCGACAGCCCAGCGGGCGATGTTGCTACGCCATGTGTCTACAGAGTAAATGAGTTGTGGATATTCATTGCTTAGAATGCGCAGAGCTTTTTCAAGACGAGCTTTTTCTTCCTCTTCGCTTATCTCGTCTGCCCCAGGGCGTGTGCTATACGCACCTAAGTCAATTATATCTCCTCCTTCGGATACAATCTCTAGGATACGAGCTCGTATACTATCCTCTGTTTGCGCCCTACTACCCGCATAAAATGAGTCCGGTGTAACATTCATAATCCCCATAACGAGAGGTTTATGAAGAGATATGATTTGACCTTTTACATTGATTGTCTCTTTTATCATTTGGGTAAGCTGTTGTTCTAAGGGGCAAAGATACGGATTTATTATACTTTAGTTTCGTTTGTAGCTAGTTCGTACTTGCGTATCTGAGTATAGAACCATAGGAAGATTAAACCATATTCAACTGCAGCAAATATGAAATATGAACGGATAAATGTATTAAAGTCTAAGTGAGGAGATAATTGCGTTATAAATAGAACCTCACAGCATAGGCGCGTTATTTGTATCCAAGCATATTCTTTCTGCTTCTTGATAACATCAGGGATAAAGCAGAAAATGTAGTTTAATGATTCCATTAACAAGAATGGAATAATCCACGGAATGATATGACCTAGTGAAGACCAGTTTGAGCCAAGAATAAGGCTTACTAAGGGTTCTGCTATCCAAGGAGTCAGTATGCCACCGAGCAGGGAAAGGGCTAATAGACGCAAAAAGACCTTATTCATGTCTTGTAAAAATGAATGACCACTTTCGCGTACTTCAACTAGGCGACGCGCATAAATACGACCAGTAGCTTCGGAATAAACTTGTACAGGTCTTCGGCTAATCATATAAAGCATTGTGATGATACCTATGTCTTCCGTATGGTAGTAATTGGGAAGAAGCATTGCTAAGATATTGGAAATAAGCATTGCGGTGGTAATCATCCATGTCGTGTAGATAGGAAAGCCTTTGTAATGTTTAGCTACCAAAGCTAATCGTCTTCGGGTAATTCCATTGAACCAATCTCGGTGTTGTTTCCAACCGAGGAATGAGCAGGCTACAGCTAGACCACTATTGAAGGCTACTGCAAATCCCCATGCACCCATATTCGCCCACCCACAGATGAGTTTTAATCCGTTGTTGATGTAGCCTTGTATTAACGATGCTAGACCGATATTACCATAGGCTCCTTGTGCATTCGCTCCAGCTGCAAGTACAGAGTACAAGCCCGAAAAGAATACCGTCAAAGGAATGATGAATAGGTAGGGGATAGCAACTTCATAACTAGTGCCCTGAAGCCATCTCGGAGCTAGTAGGCATAATATGATTAGTACACTTGTTAGACTTATGTTAATGCTTAAAGCAAGTATCCTCAGTAAGCGCAAGCGATGACCTTTTTTTGCGACTTGAATAGCCTGATCGTAACGGGCTGATGCCAAAGGTGTGAGTAGTCCAACGACACTCATCAGCATGCCGAGAATACCATAATCCGCTTTCGTATAAAGGCGACTAAAGAATGGTAATAAAATGAACCCAATAAGCTGTACAGCAGTAACTGATGCTAGCAGCTTAAGCAGATTTTTCCAATTGTGCACTGTAGTATTATGACTTAAAATAGGGGCTGTCGCATACGAAATGCAACAACCCCTTAGATATATTTGTGCTTTGCTTTAGCTGCAAAGTCTTGAATGGGCAAGCGTAGGTCATGTTGTTTTAGACCAAATTAGCTTATTTCTCTTTGCCTTAGCGTGATGACTACACAAGGTAATCAGATTCAGCTAGAAGAGATTGTATTTTAAGGCTTAATCAACGAACGGATATTCTCAATGAGAAGAGATAAAGCCACAGAGTTAAAGCCTCCTTCAGGGATAATGATATTTGCGTGACGCTTGCTAGGCTCAATAAAGTCGCGATGCATAGGCTTCACGGTACTGAAGTATTGCTTGAGTACAGAATTCATATCGCGACCGCGCTCTTGTACATCTCTGACTAGGCGACGAGCAAGGCGCACATCATCATCAGTATCCACAAAGACTTTCATGTCCATGAGTTCGCGCAACTCCTTATTTTCTAGAATGAGTATGCCATCAAGGATAATAACATGGGCAGGCGATACCGTGACAGTCTGTTCAAGACGATTGTGTTCAGTAAATGAATATACGGGACGTTCGATGCTTTCTCCTTGCTTGAGCTTAAGAATATGCTCAATCATCATATCTGTATCGAAAGCGTCTGGGTGGTCGTAGTTGAGCTCTGCTCTTTCCTCAAAACTGAGTTCGTTGTGAGCCTTGTAATAGAAGTCGTGACACAGTGTAATTACTTGCTCTTCTGCAAAGGCTTCTTGTAATTGTCTGACAAGGGTACTTTTGCCTGATGCAGAGCCACCAGCCACCCCGATTATAGTTGGTATGTACGTACTCATACTAAAGTTTAATTCATTTCTTGACCAAAGATACTCAATTCTCTACGAAAATTTCATTGATTTATCCTAGTTAAGGTATTTATATACTTAGAAGTATGGTTGTTTAGCCTATTTACTTAATTATATATGTTTGATGTATAGATATATGCGTTGAGCCTAAAATGGAGCAAAAACTGTTATCCCAATAAATGCTTATCTTTGCATTGCAATTAAAGCGTTGTTGGCTGAGTAGCTTAGT
>RBKG01000195.1 GCA_003640335.1 Porphyromonas sp. | reverse complement strand
GGGGGAAAATCTGTTACGACTCTAAATATCATACAACAATTCCTAGAACAAAAAGTAAAGGTTATAGTAGTTGAGTTTGGCAAAAGCTTCTATCAGCTTAGCCAGCTGTACAAAGAGAAATCACTGCACATAGACTACAACGCACAAACCCCCCTTGGTATTAACCCATTCTTCATTCAATCAGGAGATAAACCAGATAAAGATAAGATACGCACTCTTGTAAATCTTATCCTTGTATTTTGGAGAATGAAGTCTATCAGTTCAGACACACCACAAGTAGTATCTCTAACAAAGATACTTACAGCATATTATGATGAGGTGTCCGCTAATCATAGCTTCCCTAGCTTCTATGAATATATCAAAGTCCATGGAGACAGATTACTCCAAGAGCTGAGCATATCTCCAGAATACTTTGACAAGCAAAGCTTCTTACACGTTTGTAGCGAGTTCTGCGCTGGAGGATATTACGAAAACGTCTGCAAGATCTCAGATATTGAGGAGGAGATTGCAAAGAAGGATTTTATCATCTTTGAATTAACTCAGATAAAGAAAGACCCTTTTCTTGTATCTGTAATTATGTCTATTCTCTTTGATACAATAGAAAGTAAAATTCTTAGCGACCGCTCACAAAAAGGCATGCTTGTATTTGATGAGTATGCAGAAAGCCAAGCTATAAAGGACAGCCACTCAGGAGCTGATATACATTCTACAGTAGCTTTCTGTTATCAGAAGCTACGTAAAGAAAATGGTGCTATCATGACGATAATACAATCGCCAGCACAGCTCCCAGAGAATGAATACACAAAAGGTATCATATCAAATACTCAAATCCTCTACGTACTACCAACAACAAACGTTGTCTACTCTGACGTAGAAGATATGTTCAAATTTGACAGTCAAGCGAAGAAGAATTTGATGCGTAGTATCAAAAACGACTTCGCCAGCAAGCGTAAGTACAGCGAGGTCTTTATCAGCTTTGGCGATAAGGACTTCAAAGTCCTGCGTCTGGAGCTAAGTCCCGAAAAGTTCTTAGCCTTCCAAACAGACGGCTCGATATGGCAGTCACTCCAAGAAAAAGCAAAAAACTCAGACATACAAACCGCTATAACAGACATGCTATCATGATTAAAAAAATTCTCCTCCTACTACTACTTATATTGAGTTATGGTTACTCAAAAGCTCAAGTAATGGTTGTCAATGACCCAGCTGCTACAAAAGTAGCTGTATCGGGCTGGGCCAAAAGTTTATCAGAGGCTGCTGCTCAATCAAAAGTTTTGATTGAAAGCAAAACACTGCTGAAACAAACAGTAGATATGTACTCTCAAGTATCGTCTACAATACAAAATATACAATCAGTTCATAATATCATTGACAGACAAGTTAGAATGATAAGTATATTGAATAAAGAACTCTCACGTAAGGATATTACAGACCTAAATTCGTACGCTCGTTACATCAATACGATACAAAGTATAATTATTGATGCACAAAGTACGATTAGTATGCTAAACAGTTTTCTAAGTCCTGCCTTATCGCTTAGTCCAGGAGAGCGATTAAAACTTGTCCTTGAGCTTGACCAGCAAAGTAAAGAACAACTAGCTAAGATACAAAATAAGGTACGCATGTTTAATCAGCTAAACAGCGCTTGTCGAATGCTTTATAATATCAAAGGAAATAAGCACTAAACATTATGCAGGAAAGTATAATATCAGCATATAATGCCATAAACAATTTACCTATAACACAAGGCATGATTATAATAGCATCTGTTATTTGTGCTATTATAATCATATCTAGAGTTGTTTCAGGGTTACAAGAGGCAATGCAAGATGGGCAAATTGATATTAAAAGTTTCTTTAAGTTATTTTCTACCTATATATATATGCTTATTGCTATTACTGTAGCACCACCAGCATTTACGATGATAGAAAAAGGCTTAGCCAAAATGTCAGACGAAATAACAAGAAACAATCAGGGAGTAATCAATGAGAGTATTTCTGGTGTTATTGAAAACTTTGTACAAGAAAAGACTACCGAAATAGAGAATGCAGGAGCTATTGAAGGTGCTATACTCAGCTTCAAATTTGAAGCTGAAATAGTGGTTTACACGATAGTCGTGTATATTACAAAGTTTCTATACCTTATATTTTCATCTGCTAGATACCTTTACTTAGCTATCCTTAAAATTGGCGCTCCAATAGCTATAGTATGCTCCATTGATGAAAAAACTAGGCATATATCAGAAGCATATCTTAAAAACTTATTCTATTGTTATGTTATGCTACCCTGCTTCTTGCTCACTAACAATTTTAGTGACCAAATAATGAGCGGTATATCTGGTCATGGATTTGGGGTATCTAACACTGAGGTATCATTTCTTATTCTTGGACTTTTTCTCAAGATGTTCTTATTTGGTAAAGCTTTTCAGTATGCAAAACAAATAATCTCATAATATGATGGATAAAGGCAAAATACTTTCAGAATTTGATAATCTGACAATAGCAAAAAAGCAATCAGCTACAACTCTAAAGCTGTGCCTTGCCTTTGCTCTTATTGTCGTTATACTTGTGCTTATATGGGGTTTCTCAGTATCTCAAACAGCACTAAATAAGGTTGTTGTAATATCTAAGAGTGGAGAGTATCTACAAACAGAAGCTGTAGATACTGAAGCTCTATTTATAGCTAGAATACAATCAACATGCAATTATGCTACAAGCTATGCTAATAGCTTTGATAGACAAAGCATCAAGCTAAATCAAGCCAAAGCTCAATTCTATGTAAATAGAAATGATTTAAACGCTATTTTTAATAAGTACTTCAATGACAGAGCCTATAACGATGCTACAAACGGAGGGTCTGTATATACATGTAATCTTGAGCATGTAGACAAAATAGAAGGAGATAATGAGCCTTACAAGGTTTCTTTTACTTCTATACTTGATGTTTCAGCTGGAGGCAAGATGTACAGATTTCGCATATACAGCGATGGGGAGATCATAAGAACTACACCAAGGTACCCTGAAAATGTTACTGGCTTTACATTTTCAAAACTAATTCAGAGAGTAGAAAAAGTAGAACTACAGCAATCAGATTTGGAAGATGGACAAGGAAACGAAAATCAAGATTATACTAATTAGCACCTTTGCTCTTTTGCTTATAGGTGTTGCATATCTATTTATAAATAGGGGTGACGGAGGCTCAAAATCAGATGAGGAAATATCGACACGAGCAATCGACTCAGCCGAAGTCTCAATATCCGATATTATGACTCAAAATAATCAGCCTCAAAATAATACAAATGAGTATTCATATTCTCCTGATAATAACTACACGTATACCCCTGCAGAACCTCCTAAAGAATATGAGGACAGCGAGGATATAGAGAAACTACAAGAACAGCTAAGAAGAAATGCAAGCTCTTCTCAGAGAGCATCAAATTATGATGT
>RBKG01000134.1 GCA_003640335.1 Porphyromonas sp. | reverse complement strand
TATATATATTATCTTTGTAGGAAATAATAGAATAAGTATAAATGGAGTATAATTTTAAGGATATAGAGACGCGCTGGCAAGAGTCTTGGCGTAAACAAGAATTGTATAAAGTAAGTGAAGATACTTCTCGTCCTCCCTACTATGTACTAGATATGTTCCCTTATCCTAGTGGTGCTGGTCTGCACGTTGGTCACCCTCTAGGTTATATCGCTTCAGATATTTTCTCTCGCTATAAGCGTCTACGAGGCTTTAACGTTTTACATCCTATGGGCTATGATGCTTTTGGATTGCCTGCTGAGCAGTATGCTATCCAAACAGGTCAGCATCCAGCCAAAACAACAGAAGTTAATACAGCTCGCTACCGTGAGCAGTTAGATAAGATTGGATTTAGTTATGACTGGAGTCGTGAGGTCAAGACTTGCGATGCTGAGTACTATAAGTGGACTCAGTGGGCTTTTACGGAGCTCTTTCAGTCGTATTACGATAATAAGAGTGCTAAGGCAAAGCCTATTGCTGAGCTTATAGCGCACTTCGAACTTCATGGCACTGCGGGTCTAGATGTGGCTCAAGGGGAAGAGCTTTCTTTCGATGCTACACAATGGCAACAAATGACTAAGGCAGAGCAAAGCGCAACCTTGATGAACTATCGCTTGGCTTACCTTGGAGATACTATGGTAAACTGGTGTGCGGCTCTAGGCACTGTGCTTGCTAATGATGAGGTGAGCGAGGGCTTGAGTGTGCGTGGCGGTCACCCCGTAGAGCAAAAGCTTATGCGTCAGTGGTGTTTGCGTGTAAGTGCTTATGCTGAGCGACTCCTCAATAGCTTAGATAGCCTTGAGTGGACAGAAGCTCTTAAGGAAACTCAACGCAACTGGATTGGACGTAGTGAGGGTGCAGAGGTTAAGTTCCCTATATCGGGAAGTGAAGAGCTTGTAACAGTCTTCACTACTCGCCCTGATACAATATATGGCGTTAGCTTTATGGTGCTTGCGCCTGAAAGCGAACTTGTTTCCCTGCTAACGACAGAGTCTCAGCGTGTGGCTGTAGACGAGTACTTGCAGGCTACTAAGCGCAAGACCGAGCGTGAGCGTATAGCAGACCGCAGAGTAAGCGGCGTCTTTAGTGGCTCATACGCTATAAATCCTATTACAGGTAAGGAAATCCCAGTTTGGATTAGTGATTATGTCCTTGCTGGCTATGGTACTGGCGCGATTATGGCCGTACCTGCTCATGATAGCCGTGACTTTGCTTTTGCGCGTCATTTCGATTTGCCTATTGTGCAGGTTGTTATACCTGAGGGCGAAGAGGAGAGCAATCCTAGCGAGTGGGACGAAAGCAAGGACAGTAAGGCCGGCACTATGGTCAATAGCGATTTGCTAAATGGACTAAGTGTTAAGGAGGCTCAAGCTAAGATTAAAGCTTTGATTACTGAGCGTGGTCTTGGTCGTGTTAAGGTTAACTATCGTTTACGTGATGCGATATTCTCACGCCAACGCTATTGGGGTGAGCCATTCCCAGTCTATTATAAGGACGGCATCGCTGAGGTGCTTCCTCTAGAGCAATTACCTCTCTGCCTACCTGAGGTGGACAAGTTCCTCCCAACAGAAACAGGTGAACCGCCTCTTGGTCGTGCTGAAGGCTGGCATACTGCAGAGGGCTATCCATACGAACTAAGTACAATGCCAGGCTTTGCGGGTAGTAGTGCCTACTATCTCCGCTATATGGACCCTCGCAATGAGCAGGCTCTAGTTGGAAAGGAGGCTAATGAGTATTGGCGTCATGTAGACCTATATATTGGCGGTACAGAGCATGCTACGGGGCATTTGATTTATAGCCGTTTCTGGAATAAGTTCCTCTTTGACCTCGGTGCAGTGTGCGAAGATGAGCCATTCCGCAGACTTGTCAATCAGGGTATGATACAAGGACGCAGTAACTTCGTTTACCGCATTAAGAATACAAACACATTTGTAAGCTTTGGGCTTAAGGACCAATACGATGTACAGCCCATACACGTTGATGTCAATATTGTATCGAATGATAAACTTGACTTAGAAGCTTTCAAAGCATGGCAACCAGACTTCCATAATGCAGAGTTTATCCTGGAAGACGGTCAGTATGTGTGTGGTTGGGCTATCGAAAAGATGTCTAAGTCTATGCACAACGTCGTGAACCCTGATACGATTATTGAGCGTTACGGAGCAGATACATTACGTTTCTACGAAATGTTCCTCGGTCCTCTAGAGCAGAGCAAGCCTTGGGATACCAATGGTATTGATGGTGTTCATCGTTTCCTTAAGAAACTATGGAACCTATACTGGGCAGGCGATAATGTTAAGGTTACTGACGAGGCTGCTTCTAAGGACGAACTTAAGTCTTTGCACAAGCTCATCAAGAAGGTTACGGCAGACATTGAGAATTTCTCATTCAATACGAGCGTATCGGCTTTCATGATTTGCGTGAACGAACTAACAAGTTTGGCTACAAACAAAAGAGAAATCTTGAAGCCTTTACTTATCCTATTAAGCCCTTATGCTCCTCATATCGCAGAAGAGCTCTGGCATGCAATAGGCGAGGAGGGTTCAGTCGTTACGGCTGAATGGCCCGAGCTTAATGAAGCTTATCTTGTGGAAGATAACTTTACTTACCCTGTTAGCTTCAATGGTAAGACGCGCTTTATGCTCTCTCTCCCTGCAACGCTCACTCCTCAGGAGGTTGAGGCTGCCGTTCTTAGTGCTCCCGAAGCAGAGAAATGGCTTGAGGGCAAAACGCCTCGTAAGGTTATCGTTGTGCCTAAGCGCATTGTTAATATCGTATTATAATATATCACTCACTCTTCACCCATTCCGTACGATTAAGGCGGAATGGGTATAACTCATGACAACCTTATGGTTAATAACCCACTTCGTTACTTGGCAAACCACTTTGTCTCAGTCTTACAAGAGCTACGTTCTCAGGTCGTAACTAAGCGTTTTTGGATAGATGTATTGGTGGTTTTTATCGGCGTTTGCTTCTATGCAATAGGCTTCAGCTTCCTGATTTATCCTCAGCGTATTACTACTGGGGGATTGACAGGTTTCTGTAACCTATTCACTCTGACCTTTGGTATCGGTGTAGATGTGCCGTACAATATCATCAATTATTTCTTGTTGCTTTTGGCGTTCTTGTTCTTGAATAAGAACTTCTTCATCAAGACTTTAATCGGGATATTCTTCATTGGCTTAATCCTTAAGTACACTACCCATTGGGCTGTGCCTAATCCAGCAGATATTGAGAGTTTTAAGCTAATGGTGTTGCAAGACCAACCAGTCTTAGCTTTGGCTATTGGTTCGGTGCTTACAGGTCTTGGGCTTGGTTTGGTATTCTCTGTTAATGGCTGTACGGGCGGAACTGATGTGATTGTGGCTTTAATCAATAAATACTCCAATATGTCTATCGGGCGTCTGTTCTTAT
>RBKG01000203.1 GCA_003640335.1 Porphyromonas sp. | reverse complement strand
TGGAATTCCTTTGGATAAGCCTTAGTTTGATTTTGGATATGACCAAACTCATGGTGTACAGTCTTAAAGTACAACTCATTTAGAGCTTCAGGTTTAGAAGGGTCAAGATTGTTTACATTGTAAAGCGTCATCTTGCGTCCACCTTCTGCCGTACCCAAAACCATCGTTCCATTGGTATTATAGGCAGGAGAACCAATAAGGTCTACTATCTTAGGGAAAAGTGAGCGAACAAACTCTGTAGACCCCGTTGCTTCATCGTAAGTCTCTAGGCATAGATACTTAACAAGGTGTGCCATTCGTATGCTCTTCTCAAACTCGGCAGGAGCAAGGTGATAAGTCATAGACGTTTCATTGTCCTTAATCTTATATCTCAAGTCGATATTATAAGGGCCAAGGATATTATGGTCCAACCACTTATCGAAGTTATTACTTACAGTAGGCTCTGTTATAATTACACTCTTGCTATAGTCGATAGGATTATCTTCCGAACAAGCGAATAGGTTAACAAGACATATTGCGAGGGTCAAGGATTTTATATTCTTCAGTTTCATAACTACATCACTAAAACTTTGATTCTACTTACGATTAGGAGCAAGTCCAGCTGTAATCACATCTGCAGGTAATTGCAGAGCTCTACGCTTATCATCTTTCTTGAGGACATTGCTTGTAACTGTGACCTTAGAGCCATCAGATACATCTACACGTGTAATCTCTATTCCATAGCGCTTAACATCGAACCAACGCAAACCTGTGTGGATAGTTTCGATACGGCGCAGGTGAAGAAGTACTTGCAAATACTCTTCTTGCTCTGGCGTAATCGTCCAACTAGGATTAAGTTGCTTACGAGGCGTTGGAAGTTGTGGAGTTGAGTACTTCGTTTCCTTATTCCAAGTCTTAATCTTTTGCTCTGTAAGCTCAACCTGACCACTATAAGCATTAGACAAATATGCATTCATATCAGCTAAAGCAGCCTCCTTCTCGCCAAGCATAATCTCAGCTTCAGCTTTGATAAGGAGCGTTTCATCAGTAGTAAATTCTACCTGTGTAGTACGTAGATATCCTGTACCAGCGATACGGTCAGTGATTTCGAACTGCTCTGGGTAACGAGGGAACAAAATCTTACGATAAGGCTCTTGTACATGCTCACCCTTAAGTTTAAGTTCTGTTGAACCCCAAGCATTGGGAGCCTCAACTGTTTCCTTAGCTGCGACAAAGTCTGAGTGCGTGTATCTTGCACCGATAGTATAGAAACCATAGATGCGACCAAGCCCTGAGTAAGACGCAATAAGTAGTAGATTATTGGCATTGCTTGGGTCTATAAATTTAAGTGCTCTATTCTTAAATCCATCAGAGCCACTTGGCAAAGCAAGCAAAGCATCATAATCACGAAGCAGACCTTTGACATTGCTACCCAATACTTGAGATGCATACTTTTTCGCCAAATCCCACTTCTGATAGTAGAGATAGAAGCGAGCAGCAAAAGCTTCAGCCGCCTTCTTATTAAAGTGATACTTAGGTACTGAGTAGCTATTGTCCGAGATTAGAGGCAAACCCTCTTCAATATCTTTAGCGATATGCTCATAGTTCTCTGCGATAGACTCACGAGTGTAAATAGGCTTCAGAGTCGTCTCTGGACGAGTATTGTAAGGAACGCCTAGTTTGCTTGCTGCTGTAGCTGGATCATAAGCCTCAGCAAACACATTAACAAGCACGAAATGATTGAATGCTCGACAAAGCAATGCTTCCCCCTTTTGAGCTTGAAGATTTGCTGGGTTCCCAGCCTTCTCAATAATTTCTAGAGCCGCATTGGCTGTTTGGATTGCACCATAACAAGACTCCCATGTACCTCTAGGGTCATCATTATCTGTTTCTGTTATATCCTCCCAAGCATAAATCTGGTCGTAGAAAGGCTTTGTATTAGCATCGGCTTCCACATTGTGTACCACGTTATCACTAGAGTATTCGCAATACATTGAATAAAGCTTCTCTGGATAAGCTGTGATGAGCAAACTTCTTACATCTTCAGGACCCTTAACTTCTGCTCTGTTATCTGGTAATGTAGAGAGAAAGTCGTTACAACTCGTTAGTGATAGAAGTGCCGAGGTTACACCGCATATAGTGATATATTTTTTAAGCTTCATCTTCTTATTATCTTGATAGTTAGACATTAGATACCAACACGTAGGGTAAGCGTCATTTGCTTAGCTAATGGTGTAGCCACCCCACCAGTATTGAAGAACTCTGGGTCCTGCCCATTGAGTTTGCTATCTGAATACAACAACATTAAGTTCGTTGCTTGCAACTTCACATTTATATCGTGCACAGATAGCTTCTTAGCCCATGCTTTAGGCAAGTCATAACTTAGAGATATTTCCTTGAGACGTACAAAATCTCCCTTAGCAATACGAACATCTGAGTAGTTATAGGCATTGTATACCTTATTCAAATCATTAGTCGTATAGTGCTCTCTCTTAGATATTATAGTAGGGATGTTTGTCTTGTCTTCATCGCCCGGACGTATCCATCTATTCTCAAATTCACGAGGCATACTGCTCAAGTCTGAATAATGGTCCTTAAAGATTGGGTCTAGACGCACGACATTACCTAGAGAGTATGTCAAGAAGACATTCAGCTTCAAACCCTTATAACTAAAGGTATTGCCTAGTGAGCCATAATCCGTAGGGTCTACTGAGCCTTCATACTTAAGGAAGTCTAGACCTTCTCTCTGCTGGAAGTTAACATTGATTGGTAACTTCTGAGTATGCTCAGCATCTGCATAGAAAGAAGGAATACCCTTATCATTCAGACCTGCAAATGGAATAGAGAACAATGCTCGTACAGGGTAACCCTCTACCCCGAAACCAGTACCACTAATCAAGTCAATCATACGCTGCCTATTCTCCAACTTAGACACCGTATTACGCGAATGAGCATAAACAAAGTCTGTTGTCCATGAGAAATTCTTTGTCTTGATATTAGTTGTAGATACCGAGAACTCAACACCATCAGACTGCATAGAAGCGACATTACCATACTTCACCGTTGAACCTCCTAGACCCATCGTCGTAATAGGACCTATCAAGTCGAAGTTATTACGATGATACCAGTCAAAGCTGAAGTTAATGCGGTCCTTAAGTAGGCCTGCTGTTAGACCAAGGTTCAGCTCATGCTTCTTCTCATAAGTCAGCTCGCTATTCTCTGGGTGCGTAATCCTGTAACCTGTTTCCTGCAAAGAAGACTGGTGTCTCCAAGGCGTTGCACTCTTGATGATAATCGTAGAGTTGGTTACGCTTGAAGGTCCTTTATCTGCCGTCAAAGAATAAGAGGCTTTCAATACAAGCGATGAGAGTGTAGAACGGAGTGCTGAGAAGAACTTTTCCTTATCTACAGTCCATGAACCTGAGATATTCCATGTAGGCAACCAACGAGCAGAAGAGCTCTTACCCATCTTATTAGTACC
>RBKG01000122.1 GCA_003640335.1 Porphyromonas sp. | reverse complement strand
ATATAAATCAATATCTTTAAGGATGGCATTAACTGAGTTTTCTTCTAATTCGTTTAACCAATCTCTAAGCTCGTTAATAGTGATTATTTCTTCGATTGCTTGATTATACCTATCTTTTACAATCGTCATCCCGCTAGACTTAACCTCTATGTACTTTTGCAACTGCGATACAACTGCTTCGCTTGTATCCTTTGTCTTCACGACAAACGTTATCGGGAAGTGTAGAACTTTATCAATGTCCAGTAGGTATTTGTCATAACTATTAACCTCTGTGACCTGAAAAAACCTCCCTAAAGGTCTCATTACAAAATCTATACCGCCATCGTTTGCATTTGTCCGACCCGTCTTATACAAGGTAAGGTACTCTTCCTTAAGCTCTTCCACTGAATAGCCTATATAGACTTTTGTGTTTAAGTAATGGTTTCTTAAAATCGCATATGAGATTATTTCGAAAATCCTTGCCTCAGCATCTTCGTCAAGCATCTCAGATATTTTCTTCTTTTTTTCGCTCACAGACTCAAGTGCAATTAACTGCTCAATATCACCGATAAGTTTATTGTCCTTTAGCTGTAAAAGCGATATGTAAGCCTCAATAATCGCTATTGCTGCTTTTGATATATCGACTCCTTCAGCATACAAATAGTCAATATGTAGTGCATATCTACCATTGTTAATAATAATTAAGTCGTTATCATTCTCTCTTACAATTTTATTCTTAAACTCACCATTTACCCTTGAGTTTAATGCGTGATTTTGTAGCTTACTACCACCATATAGACCACGATAAAAATTAAATAACCTAGTATAATCATAGCCGCTAAATTGCCTATAATCATCAGGCTTGTTGTAAAAGTCATCAACATAGTAGTGGAGTATTGCATAAATCGCATAGATATTCGCTAAGCTCCTGCGTGACTTCGTGTTTCCATATATCGCACCCGTTTTTAGGTCAATGTATTGCAGTAGCGGGCTGGAATTATATAATGCGTCAATATCAACAGTATCATCGGTTTGATATATTTCACCTAGCACTTCTCGCACATAGTCCTTCATCACATATCTCCTTTATTCACCACTATGGTCCATCTTTGATTTGTTTTTAGTTTTTCTGGATTTATCTTTTGCAAGTATCTTTCCATTATTCTCACCTGTGATGCCGCTACGTCGTAAACCAATTTCGTAATAATCGTAATTATTGTCTATGCCAATCGCTCTTCTATTATTTTTTATTGCTACCGCAGACGTAGTAAATGAACCGCTAAAAGGGTCTAGCACTACATCGCCCTCATTACTTGATGCTTTAATAATTCTCTCTAACAATACCTCAGGTTTTTGAGTTGGATGATTTTCATACTCATCCATAAGATACCTAACCCTGTTAAACGTCCACACGTTGCCAGGTACTTTCAAAGTATTATATGGTTGCGGTGGTGTCTTTCTGTAATCTATTAGACCCCGTTTAGCCCCAGTCTTTGCCTCGACAAGTATATCCTTATAGTTAAAAGTGTACTTTGACTTTCGACTATGGGTAATCATTAGGATTGGCTCGTACAGTGACCCAAATTTACTTCTTGATTGCATACCAGATGAATCATACGTCCAGACAATGCGATTTATAACAAAAAACTTCTTATCAACATATGTATCAAGTGCAGGCATATACTGTGTAGATGACATAAAGTACATCGTGCCGTCCCTCTTCAACACCCGCATACATTCATTAATCCAGACAGTGCACCATTCAAGGTACTCATCTACGCTACCCCAGGTATCGTCGGTCACACCAAAGTCCTTGCCTATTCCATAGGGAGGGTCAGCAAATACTAAGTCAACTGATTCAGATTTTATATTCTTCAGAACCTCCAGACTATCTCCGAAGATTGCTAAAGAATTTTTATTATTTTTATATTCAAATGCGTCAGGGTCAATTAGATATTTGTTCATATTTAATGTTTATTTCGACCCTTCCGTAAACCTTATCACGTCTTCTTTTTTATATCTTCGTATTTTTCGCTCTCCGATGCGAATAGGCTTGAGTGTACCGTTTTTATCCCAGTTACGCAGAGTGTTCGGGTGTACCTTGAGCAGTTCACTGACCTGCTTCAGTGTTAGGTATTCAGATAGATTTTCGTCTGCCATATAATATTATTGTATAATAAATGACAAGAACTTGGTAGTTGAAAGATGTAATGAATAATGGCTGACGATAATAGAGTACACGTTTTTATGAACACATTCAGGCTTGATGAAGACCAAGCCAAGTATGTTCTTGAGCAAACGTACAAAATTATAAAGTCCTTAAACGAACCTCCTACCGAAGATAAAGAGCCAAGCCGTGAAGTGATTATGAAGCTTCTGAAAGACCACTACAAGCTCAACGATATTCAATCCACCAACGTGCTTGAATATGCTTACGGGTTATCTGAAGCCCGTAGCAAGTCTAACGATTTTGCCATTGCCCACTACTTGAATAACCTCGCCATCGGTCTATTTGAAATGGTCGTTGACCATAACAATCTACCAGACACCAACGCCGTCAATCGTAGCTATATCCTCATAAGCAATGAACTAAGAAGGATATATGCTCGCAACCCCGAACTTCAAGCCATCAAGGAAAGTATATGCTGGCAAGCGTTTGACCGCCTTGAGCATATTGAACACGCTTTTTGGGACTGGAAGCAGTACAACGAAAACAAATACGGCATAAGCCATAACGCTGAAGTAAACACCCTCTGTATTATCAACGGCAAGGAAACGCCTGAATTTAGCCCTGAACTGAAAAAGATTGTTGCCGAGGCCGAAACCAACGGCAAAGCATTTTATGCTGAACTTGAGGAAGAAGACCCTGAATATGACGGTAAAATAATACCCGAATACACGCTTACCTACGATAACAACGGTATCATTCTGGTAAATGGTGTCTTGAAACTGAAAAAGACCCAAGCGGGTCAAGCGTCAGATATGGTCTTGAGCCAGTCGTTTCAACACGATGGGCAAACAGAGCCGTTCAAGCCAAGCCTTGCTACGAAACGCCAGCTTACTACTATCATTGGTGATATGGGCTTTGACCCAACCTTACGGGCTATTTTCTTCCCAACTATCAGCAAAGGCAGAGGTATTATATTCCGCTCGCACCTTACCCGTGCTGAAGCGGACGCTCAGCATATAGATACTAGGAAGCTAGACAAAAAGCTGAAGAAACTTGGGGCTGTAACCGAACAAGAACCAGACCGCCCAATAGACTTGAGTGAAATACCGTTCTAACCTGAACACATTCTGAACGGAAAATAACGGAAATAAACGGCTTTTCAACGTACTTGAACGGAAAGTTTAGTTTTTATGACGGCAAAAATAGCCCTTTGAACGAACTTATTACGCAATAAAACTAAAACAGCGACAACCCCGTTAGATATTGGCATAGTTGGTAGTATGAACGACCAACAAGAGCCAGTTCCAGCAAG
>RBKG01000173.1 GCA_003640335.1 Porphyromonas sp. | reverse complement strand
TTATCAATGAAGTACTCATACTCATGAATCTTCTCCCAGAAGTTAACTCCTTCTAGTTGGTAATCCTTAACTTGGTCCATTGCTCTCCAACGTTTCAAGTCAAACATACGCATACCTTCACCAGCAAATTCACAGCGACGTTCACGACGAATACTATAAAGAGTCTTATCAATAGCCTTACCTCCTGAGAATGCTGCCCAGTCGTAAGAATCGCGCTTCACATCAGCTTCTTTGCTCATATCAGTAGCATTAAGCGTAGCTTCAAGTGTATTAGCATCAATTCCAGCACGTACACGAAGCTTTTCCCAATAAGCCTTAGCTTCAGCAGTTAGGCTACCGTTCAAAAGATAGCTTGCTTCGATGTAATTAAGATAAGCTTCTGATGCACGGAAGATAATGTAACCACTATCGTCATTGACACCTGCAGTTAAGTTAGCTGGGTCATAGTTTTTGCCCTTACGCTGACGATAACCAGTACTTTCTTTAGTTTCTTCAGCTGTTAGGAATTCAGCTTGCTTGAAACGATCAATCTGATTAGGTCTGAAGGCTGAAACATCATCTTCAGCAAACATAAAGAGTTGCAGACGACCATCACGACCATTCTTAACATCCTTAATTGTAGCATCGCTACGAGTTGATGCTACGGCATAATAAGGCTTACCGTCCTTTGTAAGGAAGCTCTCTACTAAACCACGCGTCCAACCAGTACCAGTACCAGTAGTCATACGGTTAGAGGTATGATGCACTACAGAAGCAGTACGATTATACTCTCTCCAAAGAAGGACTTCAGGATAAACTGATGGATTTTGAACACCAAACATTTCAAAGTAAGGGTTCCAACCATATACGCTTGTAGTAGGATTAGTTACGCCAGTGTTAGGTGTAAGCTGTACAGCATCTGCTACAATCTTAGCATCCTTCATTGCTTCCGTGAGGAAGTACTTGATTTCACCCGCTTGATCAAAGGTTTTACCCTTATTCCATTCCTTATCCTTACCTGGCCAAGAAGCATCTCCAGGCACACGACCACTACCCTTATGGTACTCCTCGAATGTTCCTTCAAAGAGGGCTACACGGCTACGAAATAGACGAGCAGCCATCTTGCTAATACGCTGTTTACGAGGAGTTGATTCTTTCAGAAGCTCAATAGCCTTATCTAGGTCTGATAGGATAAAGCGAGCGACTTCATTACGAGGCTGACGCTTAGCTTGCTCTACAAGAATTTCCTCTTTATTAGGCAAGGCCTCCTTAACAATAGGATAGTCTCCATAGGTCTGTAGCTTGCCAAAATAATGATAAGCACGGAAGAAATAAGCTTCACCTAGAACCTGATTGATTTCTTCTTTGGGACCTGAAATGCTATTCAATCTTCCCTCAACAGTCTTAAGGAATAAGTTAATATCTCGGATATTTGAGAAACCTAAACCTCCTGAAGCAGAAACCTTCCAGTTATCCAGAGAGAACATTTGGCGATTTGGGCTATTTCTCTGAGCCTGATTATCTGTACCGTTATCCAAAGTAGCCATCCCTGCAGAATAGCTTTGGTTATACGAGATAAAAGCGTTATCATACTGCTTCATTGTAAAGGATTGGAGCTGGGCATCCGTTTTGAAATACTGATCCGGTCCAATCTGATCTAGAGGTTTTCTATCTAGAAAATCATTACTACAAGAAGTACCGATAAAGGAGAGAGCACTTACAAGGAGTACTTTTGATATGATATTATTCATTGTTTCAACTAACATTTAAATGGTTTATATACCGATGTTAAGACCTAGTGACCATGTGCGCTGTAGTGGGTAAAGTTTACCTGTTCCCCAGTCACCACCTAAGCCTTCAGGGTCAAAAATCTTAGATAGCTTAGTGAATGTTACTAGGTTGTCTACAGAAGCATATACACGTAGTGAATTAACGCCAAACTTGCTTGTTAGGTCCTTAGGCAGAGTGTAGCCCAATTGCATATTCTTAACACGCATATAAGAAGCATCCTGAAGGTATCGTGTCTGGGTAGCAAAGTTCTTACCACCATTTTGAGCTACACGAGGATAGTAAGCACCAGTATTAGCTCCAAGAGGGTCACCCTCTGGTCTCCAGAAATCCCAGTGCTCAGTAAATCCTACAGACTGCCATACTCCGGTATTAGCACCTATGAAATAAGGAGCGTTTGTAAAGAAATCACGCTTACCAATACCTTGAAGCATCACAGAGAAGTCAAAGCCCTTCCATGCAGCATCCAAGGTTATACTATAGTTATATCTAGGAGATGAATTACCGATAATGCTAAGGTCTCCATGGTTAGCTAGTGTATTTCCACCATTATCAACCTTGCCATCACCATTAAGGTCAGCATACATGACATCACCTGCAGCCCAGTTATTACCAAAACCCTTTTGGTCTGCCTTCTTAAGGTGCTCAGTCATCTCGTTATCGCTCTGAGCGATACCTAGAGTTGTATACCCCCAAATCTCACCATCTCTTTTTCCTGAATACCAACCACCAAGTGTTCCTGTTGGGTTATAGTACTTAGTTACCGTTACGATATTGTCTGATAGAACAAGCTTAGCACCATAGCGGAAGTCCTTGATTTGGTCACGCCAGCTAAGTTCAAGTTCCCAACCCTTAGACTGCAATTCAGTATTGTTGCTCTGTGGCTGAGCTGTTCCTAAAAGACTAGTAAGAGGTGTTGATGGACCCACTACATCCTTAGTATCACGAACGAAGTAATCAAATGAACCATGCAAACGATTATTCAGTAGGGCGAAGTCTAAACCAGCATTCCATGACTGTACACGTTCCCATGTAAGGTCACTAGAAACAATACCAGGCGCAGAGCTAATCGTTTGTCTATTACCATTAATCAACCAGGTTGAACCAGCAGTAGTACTAGCAGCTGTTACTGGTAGATTTAAGAACCATGGATATAATGCTTTAGTGTTTGTATTACCTAGAGCACCCCAAGAACCACGGAGCTTAAGTTCACTAATAGTACCCTTCAAAGGCTTAAAGAAGTCTTCGTTAGCAACATTCCAACCGAGTGAGAATGATGGGAATGTAGCCCATGTCTTATCTCCAATAAAGCGAGATGAACCATCACGACGAAGAGAAACTTCAACTAGATAACGACTATCATAAGCGTAGTTCACACGAGCGAACATACCCATAGTAGACCAGTGGTTATATCCACCAGACAAGCTTGGCTTATCGTTAGTCGCAGTATTAAGTGTTGGGACTTCTGAGGTTATGATATCCTTCTTATTCCCTGATAGATTGCGATACTTACGTACTTCAAGGTCAAGACCGGCTACAACCTTGAAGTCATGCTTACCCCATTCACGAGCATACTCAGCAAAGTAACGACCAGCAAAATAGTCTACCTTTTGGGCTTGTTCACCCACTTCAGAGTGACCAGGTTGTTTCCAGTCATCCCACTTAGCTGCTATAGGGTTACCATCCTTATCATGCCAA
>RBKG01000087.1 GCA_003640335.1 Porphyromonas sp. | reverse complement strand
CCTACAAAGATACGTATTATCTCAATATATAAATATAGGTAACCTAAAAATGGAGTAAAGGGTAAGAAAGCTTTTGATTGTATGGATTAAAAGTTCAGCACTCGGCGTGGTTTGTGCAGACTACACGTGTAGTCTGTATAAACTTCAGCTGTAGTCTGCACAAACTACACGTGTAGTCTCCAGAATAGTCCTTGTAAGTTCTCTTTTATCTTCCTGTAGCTTTGATTTTCTCTTGCAGATGTTACGATATTTATTGCTGGGATGCTTAGGCATGTTGTATGTGCTTTTTTTGCCTATCTTTGCAAACACAAGCCAAATGGTTTGTTGGATATGGATAGAGGGTTCGAGATTCGATTGAAAGTTATTCTCCTCAAAGAATGCTAGAGATTGATTTCGGGCTTCTTCTTTTCTATATCTCTGAAAGTAGAAATAAGTAACTAATTATTATATATAGGTATGGCATACAACTATATGACTCAGCAAGGTTATGATAATCTAGTGGCTGAGATTAATGAATTGGAATCGGTACACCGTCCTGAGATTTCTAGGCAAATAGCAGAAGCTAGAGATAAGGGAGACCTAAGTGAAAATGCAGAATACGATGCAGCTAAAGAGGCGCAAGGTCTTCTAGAAGGTAAAATTGCACAACTTAAGACTATCCTTAGTAATGCTCGCATTATTGATGAGAGTAGACTTAGCACAGATTCAGTTCAGATTCTGAATAAGGTAACAATCAAGAACCTTAAAAATGGGGCTCAGATGGCTTATACTCTAGTTTCTGATAGCGAAGCCAACTTGAAGCAGAATAAGATTTCTATCAATACGCCCATTGCTAAGGGACTTATGGGTAAGAAGGTTGGCGATGTCGTAGAAGTCCAAACTCCTGGCGGTATCGTGTCTTTTGAGATTGTAGAGATAGGTTTCTAAATAGATTTATCACAAAACAAAAAGCTAGGTTATGGCAACATTATTTAGTCGTATCATAGCAGGAGAGATTCCCTCACACCGCATTGCAGAGAATGATAAATTCTACGCATTTCTTGATATAAACCCTGTGCAAGTAGGGCATACACTGATTGTACCTAAGAGAGAGGTTGATTATTACTTCGATTTGAGTGATGAAGAGCTTGGAGCGATGCAGAGTTTCTCAAAAGTCGTTGCTTCTGCTATCAAATCTTATACCTCATGTCTGAAGGTTGGTGTAGCTGTAATGGGGCTAGAGATTGACCATGCTCATCTACATCTTATCCCACTTAAGGATAATGGAGATATGAATGTGTACGTCAAACTTGAGCAAAGTCAAGACGAATTAGCGCGTACAGCTGAGGGAATAAGACAATATCTACCTGAAGAATACAAGTAATTTAGAAAGCGTTTATGAAGATAGCAGTTGTTGGTATTGGGTATGTCGGACTAGTTAGTGCGGCTTGCTTTGCTGACCTTGGTGTGGAGGTTTATTGTGTAGATATCAATGAAGCCCGTATCAATGATTTAAAGCAGGGCATTATTCCTATCTATGAGCCCGGTTTAGAGGAATTAGTTCGTCGTGGAGTAGAGGGTAAACGTCTGCATTTTCATACCTCAATAGCCGATGTTTTAGATGACGTTGAGGTCGTTTTCATTGCTGTTGGTACTCCATCTGATGAAGATGGTTCAGCAGATTTGAAGCATGTACTAAGCGTCGCTAAGAGTATCGGACAATCTCTATCTAAGTATTGTTTGGTTGTAACCAAGAGTACGGTTCCCGTGGGAACAAGCCACAAGGTTAGGGCGGCAATCGAGGGCGAACTTAAGAAACGCAATGTTGATGTTCGCTTTGATGTAGCATCAAATCCCGAATTCTTGAAAGAAGGAGATGCTATTGACGATTTTATGAAGCCTGATAGGGTTGTGGTTGGCGTTGATAGTGAAGATGCTCGAGAGCTGATGACTCGTCTATATAAACCCATGCTTCTCAATAACTTCAGGGTTATCTTCATGGACATCGCTTCTGCCGAAATAACTAAATATGCAGCCAATGCGATGTTGGCTACTCGTATTAGTTTCATGAATGAAGTTGCAGCTCTTTGTGAAGCTGTAGGAGCAAATGTTAATCTCGTAAGACAAGGTATTGGTTCGGATGCCCGCATCGGTAGTAAATTCTTATATGCTGGTTGTGGTTATGGAGGTTCTTGCTTCCCCAAGGATGTAAAAGCTCTTATTCATACAGGTATGGAGCAGGGAACCGAGTTTAGTATCTTGAAAAGTGTCGAAGAAGTCAATGAGCGTCAAAAACGTTTGCTCGTCAAGAAATTTTCGAAGTACTATAACGGAGATTTGAAAGGGAAAAAGGTTGCTGTTTGGGGCTTATCATTTAAACCCGGAACTGACGACATGAGAGAAGCTCCAGCAATAGTTACGATTAAAGAACTTCTAGCGGCAGGCTGTGAAGTGGCTGTCTACGATCCTGTAGCCATGGTAGAAGCTAAGCGTTATTTAGGTGATAGTGTATATTATGCTCAAGATATCTATGATTGCTCCGTTGATGCTGATGCAATCTTTCATATAACAGAGTGGAAAGAATTTCGTATGCCTTCTTGGTCTGCTCTGGCTAAGCTTGTGCGTCAGCCTCTATTGATTGATGGACGTAATGTCTTCGATAGTACACCCGTTGAACAAGGATTTACACTATTATCTATCGGGTTCTAATACAATGTTATGCAAGTAAGTTTCAAAGACCAATCTCAGGTATTAAATGCACTCAGATTTCCGGCGACGCTGATGGTCATTGTTGGTCATTGTGCTTTAATAACGATGATAATACCCGTTTCTTCATTTTCTGGAGAAATTGCATTAGCAAGATTTATTCAGCAATTCTTCTATTCTATGGGTGGACTTGCTGTAACATTGTTTTCATTGATTTCTGGGTATTATCTTTTCGCGAAGGGGGATAGATGGACTGTTCCTCATTATATAGATATCCTTAGAAAACGCTTTAGTACTCTGCTTATTCCTTACGTTCTGTGGAATCTACTCTGTATTGCGGCTTTATGGTTGAAGAATTCAATCGGGTTACATTGGGGGATAAATTTTGCATTTAATGCTGTTGAGTATGACCAAGTAACAAATCATGGACTTTTTGAACTAATTATGGGACCTATAGATAGTCCTCTATGGTATATACGGGAGTTGATATATATGGTTCTGTTCAGTCCACTTGTTTATATTCTTTGCCGTCATCGTGTAATTGGAGCTATAGCAGTTCTATCTTTATATTTCTTACCGATAGTTGCTCCTCATTTGGGCTTTTATTTTCCTCTGAATAATATCCAAGTGCATTTTATTGTAGGTGCTTATTTGGCATTACATAAGTGGAATATTTTAGGTATTGCAAGACGTGTAAAGTGGTTAGCATATGCCGTAGGAGGAGCATATATAATTGCTATTGGACTAGGGATAATTACTTTAGAGGTGTCTTACTCGGGAA
>RBKG01000095.1 GCA_003640335.1 Porphyromonas sp. | reverse complement strand
CGCAATTCAAGGCTAGAGCGCAAGGCTGAAGTGAGATATAAGGCATTGCGCAGGGTAAGATAATCACGCTCTACATGATTTAGATTATTTGTTCCGCCCAAAGGGGTAATATAAGCCTCACTAAACTCCTCTTCATTGCTTGCGTGGCTCGTTGCGTAAGTCGTACGACCAGCACTTAATACGGTAAGCCCTGAGCGCATAGGCGCATAAAAAAACAAGAGGTGATTATCTAGTTGATAGCGTTTGCGCTTTAGGGCATAGCGGTGAGCACTGCGCCCAACAAGGCGTACACCCTGACTGGGCTTATATGCCCCGACAAGTTCATAAGCAAGGATAAGGCCATCATAAGGATTAGCACCGCCATACAAGTTCGCGACTCCATCAATGCCTAGCTCCCAACGAGGAGACAGTTGGTAGATTTTACCGAAGAGGACTTCAGCCAACTTAGAGGCTCTCTCTGCACTATCTCCACGGCTCAAAGACTCCCAAGCCGACAAAAGGCGATAGCCCCCATCAAGGTCAAAAGGTGAAGCTGGCTGCATGCGTTGCATGCGCCCTAAGTCTTCTTTCGAGAAAGGGCTAGTTATCGTCTGCCCCCCGACTCTAGTCGGACAAAAGGCAAAGACTATAAGCAAATAGAATAATATGCGCTTAATAGGCATTAACACGAAGTTATGGTTTGCGAATGCGGTCAGGGTTCTGACGAACGAAGTCAGCCCAATTCTTAGTTGCTCCTGCGCTGAGCGAGCGACCCGGCGAAGAAGTCATAAAGTGATGACAAAGAGCCACAGCAAGCCCATCGGTAGCATCTAAATCTTGTGGCATCTGCTCATTGGCAATCTTGAAATAGCGTTGGAGCATACCTGCGACCTGCTCTTTGCTAGCCGTACCTGTGCCAGTGATGGCCTGCTTAATGCGCTGTGGGACATACTCCGTTATGGGTACTTGATACTGCAGAGCTGCGACCATTGCGACCCCTTGCGCACGACCTAGTTTGAGCATAGACTGCACATTCTTTCCGTAGAAAGGCGCTTCAATAGCCAGTTCGTCGGGCTTAAACTCCTCGATGATACCAGACACACGGTCATATATACGTTTTAGGCGGAGATAATGGTCTTCTAGTTTATTCAGATGAATAGCTCCAAAGGCCAATAACTCTGCCTTCTGCCCGACAGCACGCACGAGACCATACCCCATAATAATCGTACCGGGGTCAATACCAAGAATAATGCGTTCGGGCGTCATAGTCAGTCAATTTTATAGGGGTAAATGGTGCATCAATGTTGAGAAGCCAACGACAGACTCGCCAAAGCGTTCAGTCAGATGCGTAGCTGCTTTAGAGCCATTAGAGAGCAATATCTGCATCAAACACTCCTCATCTACAGCATCAAAAGAGAGTGCCAAGCTAATACTATCGGCATCTGCTTCGTGAGGCTGAATGCGCTTGAGAGAGAGATTGAGTAAGTCTTGCCCCTCGCTCAGCATAGGGATATACTCCGTACGCAAGTAAGTCAAGAATGTGTCCTCCTCAGAGGGACGCATGATGAACGTAGTATTATAAGCTATCATCTATCGGATTGATTGTTTTATGAATTCTTTTGAATGCCTTAAGAACGGCATGCTCAATATCAGTGTATTCGGGTAGCTCCTTCCCCACAAACATAAAAGCCAAGCGCAAGCGACAGCCTGCCTCTTCGGCACTATGCCAAAGGCTATGCTTATTCAGGCGATAAGCCTCTCGCACGAGGCGTTTAATCCTATTGCGCTTGTTGGCTCGCTTGAAATAGCGTTTACTTACACTCACAAGCATCTCAGCAGGAACGCTCGCCTCGCCCTCCTCTAGGGGAAGTGTCGTGTAAACAACCCTCAATGGATAAGCAACGAACCCCTTGCCAGTGGCAAAGAGTTCGTCAATATCTTTCTTATAATGTAGACGCTCTATGCGTGGGAGCGTGTATGTAGCCATTTCTATTTGCCTGCTTGCTGCTCTAGATAGTGGTCAAGAGCAAGTACCATAGAGGTAAACTCAGGTGATGGCGCAGCCAGGTCAAGGCGGTAGCCAGCAGCCTCTACGGCGCGTGCTGTATTAGCCCCAAACGCAGCTATGCGCTTATTCCCTTGCTCGAAGTTAGGATAATTAATGCCTAGCGCGCTTACGCCTATTGGTGTAAAGAAGATGTACATATCATGCTCCTCGGCCTTCTCCTCATCGCTCAAGATAGTAGGCACTGTGCGGAACATAATCCCCGTAGTATGCTGGATTTTCTTAGCCTCTAGCATATCCTGAAGGTCTCGCTTATGCTCTTCGGGAGCTGGGATAAAGTACTTTTCCTTATTGTGCTTGTAAATAAGAGCAATAAGAGCTTCTTGATTATTACCCACAGCAGGGAAGAAGACCTTACGCTTGCGGTAAACTGTAAACTTCTGTAGATAGTTAGCTATTTGCTCACTGATACAGAAGTACTTCATATCCTCAGGCACTGTGATGCGTAGCTCTGCGCAAAGACCAAAGAAATGCTCCATAGCCTTACGCGTCGTAAAGATAACAGCACTATGGTCTAGGATATTGATGCGTTGGTCACGAAACTCGCGTTGAGAAACCTGCTCAACATTGATAAACGAACGGAAAGTTATCTCGGCATCATACTTAGCCGCAATATCATAATAAGGAGATTTGCCCGACTCAGGCTTGGGTTGAGAGATAAGAATCTTCTTTATGCTCATTTACTTATTTGACGCACCTAATATGCGTACTATTTCTTTACAATTAGCTCTAAAATAATGCCCCTCTTCGGAGGAATACCACTAGTGCGAGATACGCCCAAGGGAGCAATTCGTGGGTGCAAAGGTACAAAAAAATATAGACATAGTCCCCAAAAGAGCGTCCTAAACGACTAAACGTCTGCCATATTCGTAGCACAATAGTGAGGAGCATCAGCACAACTAAGCCATATAGGGCAAAGACTGCCGTAACACTTGAGAGTGCAAGAAAAGTGAGCGGAATGAATAACAGAGCCTTGAGCGCAGCGAGCGTCCTATAATCCTCAGATAAGAGCTTGCTTGCTCGCTTATCCATAAAGAGATAGCTCCACAAAGCAAAGCTTAGGCGACGAAGTAAACTAAGCACCAGTAGTCCACCCACAAGACCGCCCACAGTAATAGCTAAGGGCTTATCCGCTAGCGTCGCCGGCACTAAACCATAGCTTACTCCTCCCCCTATTAGGATTACCGCTAGGAGCAGATAGCGACTCAAGTCAATGAGCAAGTTGAAGAGTGCTGGCGGAATAAAGCGAGCCAAGTATAAGTTGATACTCTCACTGCGGTGATAGCGATAGGCATTGAGCGCAAAACCCACCAAACCCGGAGCCATAACCAAGAGGGTAATGAGCAAACCCCAACCAATCACAGCTACAATAAATAAGGTATCACGCAAGGCTTGTTCTTGCCAAAACATATCGTTGTTCTACTATAATAAA
>RBKG01000152.1 GCA_003640335.1 Porphyromonas sp. | reverse complement strand
ATTAAATAAGAAATAAGTAGCAATATTATGGACGATCCACTCCCTCCGAGTACATTAAGAGGTACTTTCAATATTGCCCCTCAGCTTATGATGATGCTTTGAGCTTGATGCTTCCTGCGTCGAAGAATAGCAATCTATATTTGCTATCGTCATCAGTGTCGCTTGTGGGGTTTAGCTATGTTTTATACAGAAATAACGCAATTAGACGCCCTACAAAAGCGATAAATGAGAACTTATTTGAGTTTAGAAGCTGGTCTTAGCCAGCTCGAAGAGTATACTCCTAAATGCTGGATAAACATCGAATTCCCCGATGAAGATGATTTGCACTTCCTAACCGAAGAACTAGGAGTGCCAAGCGAATTCTTAGCGGATATTGCCGACGTGGACGAACGCCCACGCACAGAGAAAGAAGATGATTGGCAGCTTACTATCCTGCGTATACCGCTGGAAAGCAACATACAAGGCTTACCCTATATGACTGTCCCTGTGGGGGTCATCACCGGTAAGGAAACGACGATAACCGTTTGCTATCGCAAGAGTCAGTTAATCCCTGACTTTATTAGCCATATCAGACGCAAAAGCATCAGCATCACCTCTCAAGCCGATTTTATTACACGCATGATTTATTCTTCGGCTGTATGGTTCCTCAAATACTTGAAATTGATTTATCTAGAAATCAATAGAGCAGAGAAGGAACTCGAAGAAAGCGTTCGTAATGAAGACTTGATGCGCATCATGCGCTTGCAGAAATCTTTGGTTTATTTCAGTACGAGCATTCGAGGTAATGAGGCTATGCTTGGTCGCCTGCGTACTGCTACACGAGCAGGAGAGATTGACCCCGACCTCGTTGAGGATGTGAGCATCGAGCTCAGACAGGCTTACAATACAATCAATATCTATACCGATATATGCAATAGTACGATGGACGCCTTGGGGAGCATCATCTCCAACAATGTGAATACCATCATGAAGCGCATGACAAGCCTGCAAATAGTATTGACAATACCGACGATGATAGCGAGCTTCTATGGTATGAACGTAGATGTATATATAGCTGAGTGGCATTATTCGTTTATAGCGATTATGATTATCTCGGTCATCATCTCGGCCATTGCCTTCGTACTATTTAAGCGTATTAAGTGGTTCTAGTAATAGTAAAAACGCATTAACTTTATAATATGAGTACAATACAGCAACGTTTAGCAGACCTTCGTAAGGTTATGCTACAAGAGGGTATTTCAGCTTACATTATTCCCTCATCGGATGCGCATCTCAGTGAATACACACCCGAACATTGGAAAGGTCGTACCTGGATAAGTGGTTTTACTGGTTCGGCAGGTACGGTCGTTGTTACCTTGGAGCGTGCTGCTCTATGGACAGATGGTCGCTACTTCCTTCAAGCAGGTACAGAGCTTGAGGGTAGCACGATTGAACTCATGAAGATGGGGCTTCTGGATACCCCTTCAATAGAAACATTCCTAGGCGAAGTGCTTCCTAGCGGTAGCGTCGTCGCTGCCGATGGTGCTTGTTTGCCTTATGCCGATGCTGTGGACATCGCAGGTAAACTCTCTGTTTACGGCATCTCGTTCCGCTTGGATACGGATTTATTCACTAAGGTATGGACGGACCGCCCAGAGGTGCCTCGTCATGAGATATTCTCGCAACCAAGTGAATACAGCGGTCAGACAGCAGCAGATAGAATAGCCCTTGTAAATGCTCGCCTTAAGAGTAAGGGTGCTAATGCTACCATCATCACGATGCTCTGTGAGCTTGCATGGGTATTCAATATCAGAGGTTACGATGTAGAGTATAACCCAGTAGCCGTTGGCTTCGGATTTATCAGCGACAAGCAGAATATCCTCTTCATGGACTCTGCGAAGGTGCCTAGTGAAGTGAGCGAAGAGCTCGCACGCAATGGCGTAGAAGTGCGTCCTTACGAGGCTATTGATAGCTTCATCGCAGGTCTAAGTGCTGATGTTCGTCTTTATGTCGATGAGAAGCGCATCACGCACAGACTATACAGTGCTATCCCAGCGCATTGCGCTAAGATACAAGGAGTCTCTATCTTGACTATGCTCAAGGCGGTTAAGACGCCTGTCGAGCTTGCATGCCTCAGGAAGGCTATGCAGCGTGATGGGGTTTCATTGACACGCTTCTTCAAGTGGCTTGAAGCGTATATCCAAGCGGGTAATACCATTAGCGAATACGAATTAGGTCTTAAGCTTACAGAGTTCAGAGCTCAGGGGGATAAGTTCTATGGCGATAGCTTCGGCACAATTGCAGGCTTCCAAGACCATGGCGCTATTATCCACTATAAGGCTATGCCTGAGACGAGCAATATCATCAAGGCAGAGGGTACACTTCTTCTAGATAGTGGCGGTCAGTACAAGGACGGAACGACAGACATTACACGTTGCATCGCTCTTGGCGTGCCTTCAGAGCAGTTTAAGCGTGATTATACGCTTGTACTCAAGGGACATATCGCCATCGCTACGGCTGTTTATCCCGAAGGAACAAGAGGTAGCCAGCTTGATATCCTCGCTCGTAAAGCTCTATGGGACAATGGTCTTAATTATGCTCATGGTACAGGGCATGGTGTAGGCTTCTTCCTCAATGTACACGAAGGGCCTCAGAATATCCGTACAGAAATCAATCCTACTACACTAGAGGTAGGCATGATTACAAGTAACGAACCGGGGCTATATCGCTCAGGTGAGTATGGTATTCGCATCGAGAACTTGATTGTAACTGAAGAGCGTGAGACGACTCCTTTCGGTCGTTTCCTTGGCTTCGAAACAGTTACACTCTGTTACTTCGATAATAGACTTGTAGATAAGACTTTGCTTACAGAGGCAGAGCTAGCGTGGTACAATGCTTACCAAGCAAGAGTCTACGAAGAGCTTAGCCCAAGCCTCAACGAAGAGGAAAAGGCATGGTTAAAGAACAAAACAACAGCATTATAAGAAACAGATTATTAGATAATGGCATATATTCAAGAGGTTAGAGGGATTAACCCACAGTGGGGCGAGAATTGTTTCCTCGCTGTCAATGCGACAATCGTTGGCGATGTAGTTATGGGCGATGGTTGTAGTGTATGGTTCAATGCAGTCCTTCGTGGTGATGTGAATAGCATTCGCATCGGCAACAATGTAAATATCCAAGATGGCAGTATCCTGCACACACTATATCAGAAGAGTACGATTGAAATCGGCGATAATGTGAGCATCGGTCATAATGTAGTCCTTCACGGCTGTAAGGTAAGAGACTTGGCCTTGGTGGGCATGAGCTCTACTGTAATGGATGATGCCGTCGTCGGTGAAGGTGCTATTGTGGCTGCTGGTAGCGTAGTACTCGCTAAGACAGAGATTGGCCCTTATGAACTTTGGGCTGGTGTACCTGCTAAATTTATTAAGAAGGTTTCTCCCGAACAGAGTAGAGAACTCAATGAGCGTATAGCTAATAATTACCAGATGTACGCTTCTTGGTTCGGTCCTCAAGAG
>RBKG01000254.1 GCA_003640335.1 Porphyromonas sp. | reverse complement strand
GGCTGAACCATTTTTTTAGGTTCAGCCCCTTGAGGAATCAAAAGATATGGAGTGCCAATCGCCCTCAAGAGACCCTCTTGATAGTCTTCTCAAATGCTTTTTACTTCATACCCTTTGTTGGGCGATTGCTCAGTGGTACAACATTTCCCTTGTCGTCTGTACCGCTAATTTCTACTATATGTCCCCCTATTAGAGGTCCCCAGGGGATATGCACGCTTAGCTTACGAGCCGCAATGTCGGCATAGAGCATGAGGGATATCCCTGTTAGTTTTATGGGGTTCGGACTGTAAGTATAGCCAAAGGTGGGGACATGCTGTAGGTACTGTCTGCGACTAAGGTGTAGGGCTCTTGGCCGCCCATGCTTTAGGAAATAGGCAGTAACCTTATTCGACTGAACTAGGGCGTAATGTAGCTCAACATCTTGTACTCGTTGGTCCAAGCACAAATCTACCTTAGCTCTCATTCTTAGCTCCTCTAAATACTTATCGTCAAATAGGAGGTTGTTCATCCCAACGAGTGTATCCCCGAGTTGGATTCCCTTTTGCTCCAAAGTAGCCTCTACATGTGTGACCACAAGGAGAGAACCACGCCTCTCGACTTCAAAGCCATAAGTATTGTAATCTTGGAGGATACTAGCAATGTACTCTAGCGGAGCAGCCTCTATAGTATCCTTTTGGAAGTCTATGTCCCCTATGCCTGGTAGCGTATACTTCTCTGGATACTCAACATAGAGCTTCTTTTTGATATAGTCGATGGTGACGGACTTGAAACGCTTAAGGAAGTGAACACCAAGCAAGTTCTTCTCCGTATTTGACAAAGCAATACGGCTATTGCGATAAACCTTGCCACCAAAGGTTACATTGCAGAGGCTGAGACGACCACCCTTGGGCTTACCACTTGTCTCCAACTCTTTCCACACTAAAGGCTCTCGAAAGGTATAATTTCCCTTGTAGGCTTTAGAGCCTAGTCGTAGTTCCCCTCCAAAGCCTGTGTCTAAGAAGAACTCCAAAGTCTCGCCATTCGGGAGAGTGATAGGGACAAAGACTTTATCTCGCTCATCAAATCGAGCAGGAATCTCTTGCCCTCTAGCTTTCAGCTTTGCTTCGTTCCGACTTAGCTTGACAAGATTGCTCTCGTGGTCAAACTGTACGATAGACCCACTTAACACATCACGCCCGATTATTGGACTAATGCCTCCTGCTAGATTCCCTCCATCATCGACAGCAACCCTCAGCCCTTGGAAATGGACATCTTCCCAAATGAAATCTTGAAGCTCCAACTCATGCCAGTGCATAATAGAGTCATGTGCATTTCGTAAATGAATTTTCGGGAGTAAGTCCGTCCTATCTTGATATTGCTTACCAGCAACAACAGTCATGTCAGCCCCAGTATCAAGGATTCCGTGAAGTGTATCACCGTCGGCAACAAAGGTAACCCCATAGGTCGACTCCACTCGGCTCTCAATGTAATGCTCGCTGTAGTCTAGCTCCTTGGGATATGTTGCCTTCCGAGAGAAAGACGAGCATCCGACCAAAAGGGGGAGGCTAAGAAAGAGGTAAGGAATAAGTTCAAAAGATTTCATTTGATTTCTCGTTATCTCATATTTGGGAGTTAGGGATATTACCTCTGGTTATCGCTTTGATATCTTGTTGCCTTTTGGGCTCGGTTGCTTAATGGCACAGTATTACCCTTGTCGTCAATACCATTAAGCTCTATGATGCGTCCACCCATTAGAGGTGCCCATGGTATATGCATGCTCAGCTTGCGAGTTACGTTGTTGGGATAGATGCATAGAGATATGCCCGCTCGTTTCCCCTCGACGGGAGCATAAGAATAGCCAAAATCAGGAACGGGCTTTAGATATTCCCTTCTTTTGCGGTGCAAGATGCGGGGTTTACCATTCTTGAGTAGATAAAAGGTAGCCTCGTTTGTTTGCACGAGTGCATAGTTAAGTTCTATGTCTTGCTCTCGTTGCTCTAGGCATAAATCGACTTGATGCCTCCCCGTAAAGTCTTTGAGGTACTTGCGGTAAAACAATTTATTGTTTACACCCACAAGAGTATCTCCAAGGCTAACATTTTTCGCTTCGAGCTCCGCTTCTATTCGTGTAATCGTGTGCACACGGTTACGCCGTTCTACATCAAACCCATAGCTATTATAGCCTTGCAATATGCTTACGAGGTATTCTAAAGGAACAGCCTGTATCGTATCCTTCTTGAAGTTCATTACAGGGATAGCCTGATACTCTTCGGGGAACTCAAAGTACAACTTTCGCTCAATATAATCAATTGTAACGGACTTGAAGCGTCTAAGGAAATGCATACCGATTAAATGCCTACCCCTTGTTGCAAGATTGACGCAAGCCTTCGGATAGACTTTGCCTGCGAAAGAGATATCGCATAGACTAAGTGTGTCTCTCATGCCAGTTTTGTATTGCCAATACAAGGGCTCTCGGGCGAAGGCACTGACATTGCATGAATCTGTATTAATTTTTATTTCACCCGAAAAGCCTGTATCTAGTAGGCACTCGATACGCTTGCCATTGGGGAGGGTAAGGGGGACGAATACTCTATCTCTTCCGTTGAAGCGACAAGGGATAGCTATTCCTCTGCCCTTTAGTTTTTCCTTGTTCCTACTTAGTTTTATTTTATTGTCTTCATGGTCAAACTGTAGAATAGAGCCTCTCAAGACATCAAGCCCGATTATTGGACCCAAGACATTGGGACCGTCTTTATTACCCCCGTCATCAACAGCGACTCTCAAATCTTGCAAGTGAACATCACCCCAAGTGAAGTCTTGAAGCTCCAACTCGTGCCAGTGCATTATCGAATCATGTGCATTTTGTATAGGAATCTTTGGGAGTAAGTCCGTCCTATCTTGATATTGCTTACCAGCAACAACAGTCATATCAGCCCCAGTGTCAAGTATACCATGAAGTGTATCACCATCGGCAACAAAGGTAACCCCATAGCTCGATTCCACTCGGCTCTCAATGTAATGCTCGCTGTAGTCCAGCTCCTTGGGATATGTTGCCTTCCGAGAGAAAGACGAGCATCCGACCAAAAGGGGGAGGCTAAGAAAGAGGTAAGGAATAAGTTCAAAAGATTTCATTTGATTTCTCGTTATCTTATATTTGAGGGTTAGGGGTATTGTATTCTTCCTCGCGATATACTTCTAACCATCCACTGATGGGTTTAATGAGGCTACGTGTAAAGATAAGTGCTTTTTCTCTATTTCAAGGACGATGCGTTTCTTCTACACAAAATAAATCATAGCCCAGGGTGTAATGAGGGCAAAGCCCGAAATGAAACCCTGAGGACACGCATAGGGAAAAGAAGATGAGCTTCGTAGGAGCGGCACTAACAGCACGAGTGCCGGGGCACTTGCTCTGGGGGTGAGTGCCGCCCCTTTGGGGCTCAAGATATGTTGATTGATTATTAACCCAGGGCTTGCGCCCTGGGCTATGAATAAGTATCGCCCTTTCAGGGCTCATCTCAGAGAGTAC
>RBKG01000082.1 GCA_003640335.1 Porphyromonas sp. | reverse complement strand
CTGTACAAACTACACGTGTAGTCTGCACAAACTTCAGCCGTAGTTTGTACAGACTACAGCTGAAGTTTCCACTTTAGGAAATTGAAAGTAAAATTTACTCTCCTACACTCGTAGTTTTATGTTCTCTAAACGCTCAAGTTTTCTACACTAATTGTCAGTCTGGCAATACTTAGATCATGCAATGGTTTCCTTTTAAAGATTACGTTTCAATATTCAATCTAGCTACCCTAATCTCTAACTACAACAAAACATCACTATCTTCAAATAGCAAAATGCACTATCTTTGTGTACATGAATAGCAGTAACCATATATCAGACTCAATATATACACCTCAAATTGTGGAGTTTGCAGCTCTTGGTGTAGAGTTTGCCAGCATACTAGAGAGGGGCGATGAAAAAGCTAAATATGTAGAGCGTTTGCTTCACATCCTCCCTAGACTATATAGCTCTATACTAAGTCTTCCCAACTACTTCTACAACCCTGCTGAAGACTTCATCGAAGAGTATATCACTGAGCAATCATACGAACAAGTGCGCCTTCGTGCAGAGGGAATTCTCTCCGAAGATGACCTATATCTGACGCTTGTAGCCCAAGATATACAGTATAGCGATACGCCTGTCGCTATACATATTAGCGAACATCTAGCTGATATTTATCAGCATGTAGGAAATCTTCTAGGTGTAATTAAGGAAGAAAATGATGTAGCTTTGCCTGCAGCTATAGGACGCTGTCGCCTTTATTGGCGAGAATATTGGGGAGAAGCTTTAATTAGCATCCTTAGTCCTTTGCATACCATATTGGTAAGCCAAGCAGAGCATGATGACTTTGAAGACGAAGAGGAATAACACAATGGCTACACACACACTACCCTCTTTTAAGACAACGAGTTTTGCCGCTGATATAGATAAGGAGACTCTAAATTCATTACCTAAAGCAACCTTCCATGGTCGTATCATCATTGTAGATACTCTTCGGAAGCTACATTCAGCAATTAAAGCTCTAGAAACAGTGCATCTTGTTGGAGTTGATACGGAAACTAAGCCAAACTTTATACCAGGGAAGAAAGTATCTGTAGCCCTGCTTCAAGTATCTACTCTTGAGGTCTGTTATTTATTTAGGCTTAACCTAATTGGATTTCCAGAAGAACTCAAAAAGTTTCTTGAGCGTGCAGATTTACTCAAAATAGGATTAAGCCTTAGAGACGACATCTCTAGACTGAAATCAATGACAGACTTCAATCCTATTGGCTTCATTGAGCTACAACAAATGGCGTCTGCCTACGGCATTCAATGTGCGAGTTTGCAGAAAATCTATGGTATCACTCATGGGCTATATATGAGCAAGGCTCAGCGCATGACCAATTGGGAAGCCCCAATACTTACAGACAATCAGCAAGCTTATGCTGCTTTAGATGCACAGGCTTGCTTAGAAATATACCTTAAGTTTATGGATGAGGAACATCCCCATCCGGCTCAGTTTGGTTTAATTACGTTATGACACAAAATAAAACACTAGTAAAACTTCTTCCTCGTAAAGAAGAGTCAATTCTACGCTTCCACCCTTGGATCTTTTCAGGAGCTATAGCATGCGTGGAAGGAGAAGTATATGATGGTGCCATCGTTCAGGTAGCAAGCCATAAAGGAGAACCTCTAGGTATAGGGCACTGGGCTGATGGAAGTATAGCCGTACGTATGCTAAGCTTTATATCCAATGAGGAGATAGATGCTAGCTATTGGGAAAATCGGTTGAGTGCAGCTCTTGAGTTGCGTATAAAGATGGGACTCATTCGGAGTAAAGATGATAGACGTAAAGAAAATGACGTTTACCGCCTCATACACGGAGAAGGAGACCAATTACCTGGACTCATAATTGATATTTATGGGCAAACGGCTGTAATCCAATCTCACAGCATGGGTATGCACTTATGTAGAGAGGCTATCACAGATGCTATTGTCGCAGTATACCAAGACTTACTACCCTCTTCCCCCCTACAGGCTGTGTACTACAAAAGTAGTGGCACACTACCAACAAAAGAAAGCCGAGAACTTTGTGAAGATGGATTTCTATATGGACATAGTGAAGCAATTCCTGTCCTAGAGAATGGTATTCAATTTCTTCCCGATTGGATAAGAGGTCAAAAAACTGGATTTTTTATTGACCAAAGAGAGAATAGAGAACTCGTTGAGCAGTATGCTAAAGGCAAAACTATTCTCAATGCATTCTGCTATACCGGGGGCTTCTCCCTATATGCTCTCCGCGGAGACGCTAAGCAAGTAGACTCTTTAGATAGCTCTTCTAAAGCCATGTATCTCACAGACAAACATGTTGAGCTAAACTATGGAGATTGCCCTCGTCACCATTCAATAACGCAAGATGCATTTGAATATCTTGACCAGATGCCTGAAGGGCAATATGATATGATTATCCTTGACCCTCCAGCCTTCGCAAAGCATCGTAGAGTACTCAAGAATGCTCTTATCGGGTATAGAAGAATTAATAGTCAAGCATTTAAGAAGATTGCCCCTGGAGGAATTTTATTCACATTTAGCTGCTCTCAAGCCGTCAGTAAGGAAGAGTTTCGCTTAGCTGTTTTCACAGCTGCAGCAGCTTCGGGACGTCATGTACGCATCCTACATCAACTAACTCAACCTATAGACCACCCCATTAACATCTATCATCCAGAGGGGGAATACCTTAAAGGGTTAGTCCTTCAGGTAGAGTAACTTGAATTCTGTCTCCAAATTTTGTAAGTTTGAGGAAAGAACAATAAAAGTCACTAATTTTAATACCATATCTAATTCGTAATAATAATATGGCAAGCAAAAGAAACCTAAAAAAAGAAGTTGTCAACTTAGCTGTCGCACTCTTTGATGATGCACATTTGCTTCGTACTCTTTCAACCGATGAAAATGCAAAGCAGCTGGATTCTCTTATGGACGAGATTATCGTGTTTACAGACGATACAATCCGCCGAGTACATCGTCCAGATGGAAAGGATAATCCCAAGTTAGTCAAGGATTATTATAGAGCACTTCGAGCTTACATAGCAACTAAAGAGTCTGAATTTAACGACAGACTCACTACGCTCATAGAAGGAATACAATAATTAAGTCCTTATAAGTTCTTGAGGCACTATCCATTCAAAGGCATAACCTACACGGTAGGGATTATATTATCACTAGGGCTTACACTTTGGGGTATTCTTTTCTCCCAAGGAGCTACTCCTAGTCTTGAGAGTCTATCACTACCCTCCATCTCAACAGAGCTATTTCATTTAAGTGAAATAGCTCTCAAGGCTTTATACTCTCTGTGGATTCTTTTACTAGGAGGAGCATTATATTGGCTCTATGAAAAATCTACTCTGTTAGAGAAGCATGTTGGGAATCTATGCCTTTTTATATTTATTTGTCTCACTGCCGCTATGGGCATTAATGTAACCTTCTTGGGTAGTCTATTAATGACTATTGCGGTCATTTCCCTTACAATCTTGTTAAATGGCACTTCAGCCAAATCTGAGAATTCTGGGAATCTAATTGTTGGAATAGGAACATCAATTCTCTTCTTACAACATCCGGTCTACGCATCACTGCTAATAGCTTGGATTTTAATTGCCTATATGGTCAAGAGTTTATCTTTACGCTCCATAATGGCTATGCTACTAGGGTTTGCACTAGTACCCATCATTATAGGTCCCATTGCAATATACAAACTCACTCTTGCTGGCACACTTTCAAACCTCCAAAGCTGGATGAAGCTTAGTTACGCAGTTCATTTCCCTACAAATCTAAGAGCTATTATTTTCTTAGTATTTAGCTTTCTTAGTTTTATGACTTATACATCGGGACTACATACAGAGAATACAAAACAAAGGTCTTGGGGCAGTAGCCTACTTTCCTTGGGTATAGTAAGCTCTACTTTTAGCATATTCTATCCCAATATAGGTTTGGAGACCCTCGCTGTTATTCCAACAAGCCTGATGTCAGCTAGGGCTATCTGTCTGCTACAAGGACGTAGTTACAGTATTGCCTTAATTATATTTGCAGTTCTTATTATTGCACTCGCATTATCTTCTCAAATCAACTTATAAAGCTGTTACAATCATGAAAACGGACATCGAAATTGCACGCAGTATCGAACTGAAGCCTATCAGTGAGATTGCACAACAACTATCTATTCCTACACAAGAATTAGAACCTTATGGTCATCATATAGCTAAGGTTCCTCTCTCCACTGGTGAAAATAATGCTCAAGGTAAACTTATCTTAGTTACAGCCATTACTCCGACTAAAAGTGGGTTAGGAAAAACAACTGTTTCTATCGGACTTGCTCTAGGGCTTAATCGTCTAGGAAAGAAAGCTGTAGTGGCACTTAGAGAACCCTCCTTGGGCCCTTGCTTCGGCATGAAGGGAGGAGCTGCAGGTGGAGGCTATGCACAGGTGTTGCCTATGGAAAAAATCAATCTTCACTTTACAGGAGATTTCCATGCCATCACATCTGCCCATAACATGATTACAGCTCTACTAGATAACTATATCTATCAGCACCGATTTGATGAAGGGGGTATCAAAGAAATTCTATGGAAACGTGTCTTAGATGTTAATGACCGTAGCCTACGTTCTGTCGTAACAGGTCTTGGTGGTAGTGCTAATGGTATTCCTCAAGAGAGTGGTTTTGACATTACACCTGCAAGTGAGATTATGGCTATTCTTTGTCTGAGTACAGATGAAAATGATTTGCGCCGCCGCATAGAGAATATTTTACTTGGTTACACATTTGAAGGAAAGCCATTTACGGTAAAAGAACTAGGTATAGCTGGAGCTATAACAGTACTTCTACGCGATGCCATAAAACCCAACCTAGTACAAACGACAGAACACACGCCAGCATTTATTCACGGAGGTCCATTTGCCAATATAGCACATGGTTGTAATTCAATTGTGGCTACTCAAATGGCTCTTAAGCATAGCGAGTATACCATCACTGAAGCTGGGTTTGGAGCTGACTTAGGTGCAGAGAAGTTTTTCAACATTAAATGTCGCATAGCGGGTCTAAATCCTGTCTTGACAGTTCTTGTGGCGACTATTGGAGGCCTCAAGATGCATGGAGGAGTTAATGAGAAAGAGCTAAAGACAGAAAACCTTGAGGGTGTTAAAAATGGCTTAGAAAACTTAGACCGCCACATTGATAATCTGCAAGGATTTGGTCAAACTGTGATTGTATCATTCAATCGTTTCTCTACTGATACAGATGCAGAGATTGAGATTGTAAGACAACATTGTCAAAAGAGAGGAATTGGTTTTGCTATTAATAATGCATTTGCCGAAGGTGGGGCAGGAGCAGAAGAACTTGCGCAACTCACGGTTAAAACTATTGAGAACAGCCCAAGCAAACCTCTTCAATTTACATACTCATCAGAAGCAAGCATCCAAGATAAGGCTCGTGCTGTAGCTCAAAACATCTATGGAGCAAATGAAATCACGTTCTCGGCTAAAGCCAAGAAGCAACTCAAACGTATCTCTGATTTTGGATGGAGCCACTTCCCTATTTGCATTGCAAAGACACAGTATTCTTTCTCTCAGGACGACAAAGCATATGGTAGTGTTCGAGGACATAATATGGAAGTTGCAGATATCGTTATCAATTGTGGAGCAGAGATGATTGTCCTGATTATGGGTAGTATTATGCGCATGCCCGGTTTACCTAAGGAACCTCAAGCTCTGCGCATTGACATTGTCAATGGAGAAATAGAAGGATTAAGTTAATTATGAAGTATCCACTAACTATCACGGCACTCTTAGCCCTGGCTGTCGGATGTAGTAGCCATCCTAAATCGTCAACATCTGTATCAGATAGTTTGACAGGCTCTACACAGATCGAATCTGCACCATTCAATGTAGATAGTGCCTATAGCTATCTTAAACAACAGGTAGATTTTGGGAAAAGAGTTCCTAATAGTGATGCACATGCTCAATGTAAATCTTGGCTTGTAGAAAAGCTAAAATCTTGGGGCTACAATGTGCAAATTCAATCATTTCCAGGCAAGGATTATTTTGGAAAGTCTACCACAGGCTACAATATTATAGCGAGTCTTGATCCAGAGAATAAAGACAGACAGCTTTTTATGGCTCATTGGGATACTCGCCCCATAGCAGATGAGGATAGCAATAGCGATGTACGGCAACAGCCCATTGACGGTGCTGATGATGGTGCTAGCGGTGTAGGCGTTCTACTTGAGTTAGCTCGTCAATTTAGCCAGAGCAAACCCTCTTTTGGTGTAGACTTTGTTTTCTTTGATTTAGAAGATGGTGGTTCATCGGGAGATGAAGATAGTTGGTGTCTCGGCTCTCAGTATTGGTCTAAGCATCCTCATACAGCCAACTATACGGCACGGGGAGGAGTTCTTCTTGATATGGTTGGAGCAAGAGATGCACGGTTCCATTGGGAAGGAAATTCCAAGAGTTATGCTGCACCTCTTATGATGGATTTATGGGATACGGCACGAGCACTAGGTCATACTACTTATTTCAAATCTAGTGATGGAGGAGCTATGATTGATGACCATGTCCCAGTAATCCAAAATTTAAGCATTCCTTGTGTAGACATTATTAACTACAGTACAGAAGAGGAACGTATGGGCTTTGGTTCACATTGGCATACTCAGCAAGATAACCTTAAGATTATAGATAAAGCCACTCTACAAGCAGTAGGACAGACTCTTATAACTTATTTCAAGAAACAATAAATACATTTAATATGACAATTAACGAAATACAAGACGAAATAATCGAAGAATTCAATGCCTTTGATGATTGGATGGATAAGTATAGTCTAATCATTGATATGGGTAATAACTTAACACCTTTAGATGAGCAATATAAAACCAATCAGAATCTCATTGAAGGATGTCAAAGTCGTGTCTGGATTACAGCTCAAATGAAAGATGGGAAAGTTCATTTTGAAGGAGAAAGTGATGCCATTATCGTGAAAGGAATTGTTAGCCTTCTCTTCAGAGTGCTAAATAATCAAACGCCCAGTGACATACTAAATAACGAACTATATTTCATTAAAGAGATAGGACTACAAGAGCACTTATCCCCCACCCGATCTAACGGTCTGGTATCTATGCTTAAGCAAATGAAATTATTTGCGGCAACATTTGCGGCAAAGTAACGAAGACTCATCTTGGCAGAAAAGATACTCACCTATAAGAATTTAGAGGTTAAGGGTACAAAGGAATTTAATTTACCCCTAAGCAAGAGCATTGGAGCAAGGCATCTAATGCTCTCTGCTATATGTAAGCGTAACATTCCTTCTCTAGGAGAACATATAGAATCTATCCCACGCGATTTAATTGATTTAGTAAAAGCGTTGACGGATTTTGATGAGGGGAAAACGGTCATCAATGTTGCTGAGTCTGGGACAGCTATGCGTTTTATGCTATCATATATATCTGTACATACACAGAGCAAAGTACGCTTAGAAGGAACAGGCAGACAGCATGAACGACCTATAAAGCCTCTTGTTGATGCCCTATTACAGCTTGGGTGTAATATAACCTACTTAGAAAAGACTGGTTACCCACCCTTACTTATTGAACCGGCCGAAATCACACCTAAGCCGATTAAATTAGATGCAAGCAAAAGCTCTCAATACTTAAGCTCATTACTCCTACTCGCTCCTCTTATCGAAGACAAGGCATTTAGCATTGAACCCATTGGAGGGATGATTGCATCGCGTCCTTATATTGACATTACAATAGAGATTTTAAGAGAGTACGGATTTCATTGGCAATATATTGATGGTGTATTTAGAGTGGCATCCATACCAGAGAAACATTTGAATATAAATAATTTGCAATTAGAAGGAGACTGGTCAGCCGCGTCTTACTTCTATATGATCCAGAGGCTACACCCTGCAGAATCTATTCAACTCAAAAACCTAATCATACCAAGTCTACAAGGAGATAGCAAACTCCTAATCAAACTATATCAAGATTTAGGGGTTATTACAACAGAAGTTGAAAACGGAATAAGGCTATCTTCGGGAAAAGGAAGAAATACAACAGAAGCAATTGTTGTTAGTTGTAATCAACAACCCGACCTAGTCCCAGCTCTCGTGGCAACCTTTATAGGACTTAATCAAAGGTTTCGCATAGAGGGAATAGCTCATCTCAGACTAAAAGAGAGTGACCGCATAGCCGCACTTACAACTGAAATAAGTAAGCTCGGTATTGATTTAAAAGCAAATGAAGACTCATTGGAGTGGGATGGTCAAAGCTCTCAGAGATCAATAACAGAGCCATTCAAGCTATCGACTTATCAAGACCACCGCATAGCAATGGCACTTGCTCCGCTAATGGCTAGTCGTAATAAGTTGGGAGTTATAATTGATAATCCTGAGTGTGTAAGCAAAAGTTTTCCTTCATACTGGGCAGAAATAGAAAAATTAGGGTATACCCTTAAACAAACTAACATTTAGATATGGGAATATTATGGGCTGTCGTTGCCCTTATCGTACTAGGCTTCATCGCAGGCATTATAGGTTGGATTCAAAATATCTTTAAGCAAAAGCGAATAGCTGCTGGACTTGAAACAGAAGATGATATCGCTCCAACTCAACCTGCAAGCTCTGGAGGTTGTTGTGGCATGCACATGACTTGTGAACGTGATAGCTTACTTGCAGCAGTAAGCACAAGTATAGTCTATTACGACGATGAAGAATTAGATGCTTACAAAGGTATAAGTAGTAGGGATTACGATGAACGTACTACTGATGAATTTAGAGATATTCTAATCACTCTTGATGCTGATGATGTAGCCGGTTGGGTTAGAAGCTTACAACTTCGTGGTATTGAACTTCCTGAAGAGCTCAAGCCTGAAGTATTCCTTATTGTAGGAGAGAGCCGGGCTTATCACATGGAGCATGGTCCTGACGATCATAATCATCCTCGCCAATCTGCATAAATATGTGGTTAGCAGATTTGCTATCATTCCAATTTTTCCAGAATGCTCTTTGGGCATCTTTACTATCAGCGATTGTCTGTGGCATCATAGGTGCCTACATCGTTGTTAGGCGTATTGTTTTTATAAGTGGAGGTATTACCCACGCTTCTTTTGGTGGATTAGGACTCGGGCTCTATTTAGGGATTAACCCAATTGTTACGGCTTGCCTCACTGCTGTGCTTTCGGCACTTGGCATCGAAAAACTCAGCCAAACAAATAAACTTCATGAAGATTCTGCCATTGCAAGCATTTGGGCGCTAGGTATGGCTCTTGGGGTACTATTTATGCATCTAACCCCAGGCTATACGACAGGGCTTTCATCTTATCTCTTTGGTAATATCCTATTAGTTAGCTCTTTGGATTTAATAGCCCTACTTGCTTTAGCAATCGTACTTACTGCTTTATTTACATGCTACTATCGTCCAATACTATATAGTGTATTTGATAGCGATTTTGCTCGCTCAAGAGGACTCAATGCTCGGTCTTGGAACTTAGCAATACTTATAGTAGCATCCATTTCAATGGTACTTAGTATTCGTCTAGTAGGAATTATGCTGCTGATGTCCTTGCTAACTATTCCACAAGGCATTATGCTTCGATACACCACTAACTTTAAGTATGTTATTATTGGCTCAATAGGGTTAAATCTTCTTGGCAATCTTTTAGGATTAATACTCAGTGTAACCCTCAGAGATATTCCTACAGGAGTACTCATTATCTTGATGCAATTTATATTTTTAGCTTTGAGCCAAATCTTTTTGTGGTTCAGAAAATAGTTATTCAGTTAAAAGATTGCTGTACGTAACAAGAAAGCCTTTCTCTATAGTTCAACATAAACAAATAACGAAACTACAATATATGAGTCTATCACTAACTTTAATACCTGAATGGGAAGAGCAAGACCTTGTCCTTCTTACATGGCCTCACGAGGATACAGACTGGAGCGAAATGCTCTCTGAAGTAACACAATGTTACCTTGATATAGCCAAAGCTATATTAAAATATGAAGACCTTCTTGTACTTAGCCAAACACCAGATAAAGTAAAATCATTGTTTGAAGGCTACGAATCTAAGCATAAACTATATGTTATGGAGATGCCTAGCAATGATACTTGGATAAGAGATTACGGTCCTTTAAGTTTCCGTATCAAGCAAGAAGACGGAAAGGAAGTGAGAGCTATTGCTGACTTCACATTCAATGGTTGGGGCATGAAATTTGCTGCAGCTAAAGATAATCTAATGACTCGTTGCCTACACCTTAGCGGTGCATTTAAACGCGATGTACAATATCAAAATAGATTGATGTTAGTGCTCGAAGGAGGAAGTCTTGAGAGTGATGGTCGCGGAACAATCTTATCTACTTATGGTTGCCTACACGAACCTAATCGTAATGCAGGTTTTGCTGAGGAAGATTTACAGAACTTCCTCTCTGAACTACTTGGAGCTGAACGCCTCATTCTGCTTAAGAACGGAGAATTAGAAGGTGATGATACTGATGGACACGTTGATACGCTTGCTCGCTTTCTCTCTCCTACACAAATAGCTTATGTACAATGTACAGATGGCTACGATATTCACTACCATGGCTTAAAACGTATGGAAGAGGAGCTACAAAACCTAAGAACACCTGAGGGAACCCCATACGAACTAATTCCTCTACCTCTTCCTAGTGCTATCCATGAAGAAGATGGACATCGACTTCCAGCAACATACGCAAATTTCTTATTTGTAAATGGAGCAATACTTGTACCTACTTACGGACAAGAAAGCGATGAAATCGCTCTTGAGCGCCTACGTGAGGCTTGCCCCGATAGAGAAATTGTTGGAATTGATTGCCGACAACTTATTAGACAACACGGGAGTTTGCACTGTGCTACAATGCAAATACCTCTAGGTTTCACGAATAAAGAAAACTGGTAATACCTCATAACACAATGAAAGTAGGAATTATACAACAAGCTAATAGCGCAGACCTCAAAGGCAACATCAGTAGACTAACTGATAAAATCCGCCTACTTGCGCAGCAAGGAGCTGAACTGATCGTACTGCAAGAGCTACATAATGGGCTCTACTTCTGTCAAACGGAAGACGTTAATATATTTGACCTAGGAGAAACTATCCCTGGACCTAGCACCGAGCATTTTGGAGCTTTAGCTAAAGAACTTAATATAGTACTAGTTCTATCTCTTTTTGAAAAAAGAACAGCAGGGCTCTACCATAATACAGCTGTAGTTATCGAACGTGATGGTTCTATCGCTGGCAAGTATCGTAAGATGCATATTCCAGATGACCCTGCATACTACGAGAAATTCTACTTTACTCCAGGAGATTTAGGGTTTGAACCTATACAAACAAGCGTAGGGCGTCTAGGTGTCCTCGTTTGCTGGGACCAATGGTATCCAGAGGCTGCTCGTTTGATGGCTTTGCGTGGTGCAGAGGTACTTATCTATCCAACTGCAATAGGATGGGAAAGTAGCGATGAGAAAACCGAACAAACGAGACAAAGCGATGCTTGGCAACTTGTTCAACGAGGTCATGCCGTAGCTAATGGACTACCCGTTATCACAGTTAATCGTGTCGGACATGAAGAAGATCCTTCAGGACAAACTAATGGTATTCAATTCTGGGGGCGTAGCTTTGTAGCTGGTCCGCAAGGTGAATTACTTCTTGAATTAGGGCAATCAGAAGAAATGACTATCGTTGATGTAGACTTAGTTCGTAGTGAGCGCGTACGTCGCTGGTGGCCTTTCCTACGCGATAGACGCATTGATGCTTTTGAAGGCCTAACTAAACGCTTCCTTGACTAGCCTAAAATAAGCACAAACATCTAATAGGAAATTAATTTTCTATTAGGTGTTTTTATTCTAAATAAGTCTGACATTAGATTCTCGCATCTAAATAAGAAGAGATTATACCACAACTACTGAAAACTATAATATATGGAAACGAATCTTACGATATCTTCTTCTGAGAAAATCGGGAGAATTACAATCATTGATAAAGCATTGTTAGCAGGTGAATTGATATTTGAATTAACTGATGCTCGTACCGTACGAGCGACTCATACATTTGTTAATGAAGACTACAGAGGGCAAGG
>RBKG01000038.1 GCA_003640335.1 Porphyromonas sp. | reverse complement strand
AACTTCAAGCACCAGTTGAGCCTGCCACAGAATGAGGCAGGTGAAGTGCGAGCCATCGTGGGCTCTACACCACTTGCCATGACCATGGAAGATATCAAGGGACGTGCCCTTATGAAGCGGGAAGAGGTGGATGTCATCCAGCTGGCACTCCCAGTTTATGGAGCCAATGACACCCAAGTCCTCAACAACCTACGTCAGGAAGTGGCTTCCCTCCAAGAAGCTTGGACAGGCCAACGCCCAAGTGCCATTCCGATGGTACCAGAGGAGTTGACAGAGAAAGACTTCTATAGCCGAGCAAGCGTGCAGACTGCCTACGAACACGGACTTGTGCCATTAGGACTTGACTTGGAGACAGTTGAGCCGGTTACTTGGAATCTGTCTAAGGGAAATCTCCTTTACTTAACAGACCAAGATAGTCAGATGATTGCGTTTATAAATCAAGTTCGAAGTGGGACTCAGCGTATAATTGTACTCGCTCCTACTTACCATAATTTGAATGAGCAAGAGGGAATAATTTTAGCGAATGGGGCTCAAGAAGTTTCAGAACTTCTTGAAGATGTAGAAAAACGTATTAGAATACGAACTAAAGAACGCAAGAATCAGCATGAAGCGACCGTGATAGTATACCAAATGACAGAATTGATGACAGAATTAGATAGTTCAGTTCAAGAACGATTAGCTTTTGTCTTGGAGAAAGGAATAAGGGCTGGTTATGCTTCTATCGTAATGACATCTCCAAATATTTCTCGCGGTATAGACGCTGCATCTAAGGTTGCAAAAGGTCTTAAACAAGCTTTAGTAGCTATGCGTATAAATGAGCAAAGTGTCTTTAGTTCGCTTAATAATCGTCCGATTCGTGAAGGTGACTTAGATTTACAGATTCATTATTACATTTTAGATAATATTGCACGTAAAATTAAAGTTTTGATGAAATAAGAACATCCATATAAAAAGAGAGGAGAAAAGATGAACGATTTTAATTATTTATATGGTCTAACCCCGATTAGTCCTATTGGCTTTTCAGGGAATCCTTTTGGAGTCTCGGCTAGTTTGAAAGCTAGAAAAGCTAATTTAGAGGCTATTAAGAAAAAATTAGAAGAGTATTCATGTGTTATTGAAAATAAGAAATTAATTGCTTCAGTTGCAGGCGTTTACGGAATTGCTAATATTAATATGAATGGTGCGTTTGGAACTGTTGCTGGAGATAAGTACGATGCAGAAAGTGAGCAAGAACAGGCAGATATCAATACCTTGTCTACCACTTTAGATACGAAACGTGATACAATGGTGGAGCTACTAAGATTAGAGATATCCTCTTTAAATACTCAGATTTCAGAAGCTATAGCTAATGAATGGGAAGAATACCAAAAAAATAGTTTACTTAAAACACCAACATTTAAGATAAAATAGAATAGAGAAGGGGGAGACGACCAATGGGTGATAGTGTTAAAGCGCATAATTTGAGCGGTATTAAGGAGTATGGAGAATCCATTACGAGCTTTTCGGCAACACTGACAGCGGCTGCAGCTCAAACTCAGCGAACTTTTACGCAAAAGGTAGAGGGTCAAAGGGGAGAGGTTATTAATGCTTTTTTTAAAAAGTTAAATATTCTACAGGAACAAGTTTTTCAACAAGGACCAGCAGCTTTAAAAGCTTATGGAGAAGGAGTTTCAGACTTTAGTCATACTGTACAAGGTCTGGGATTTGGGAAATACGCTTATACTGATAAGGGAGAAATAAACAATATAGTTACTACGCTAAGTGGTCCTCAGTATGATGATATGATTGCCAAGAAAAATGGCTTGAAATCTTTGATGGAAGAAGCTCAGGAAGCGTTAGGAAGTGGGACAGTCGATTTTACTGGCTATGAAGAGAAGGCACAAGGTTTTATTGATGAAGAAATTAAGGCTCGTAATACCACCCACCAAGGAATTTCTGATGCTGATGACGCTTTAAAGACAGTTGCAGAAACAGGAAAAACCTCTTTTGCAGACCTGGCTGGGGTAATAAAAAATGCTCAGGCAGTTCTATCTGCAGCTCCAGAGAGAGTTTACCAAAATATTATGAAAAATCATGCTGTAACAGTTGAAAAGATTGGTTACTTAGACTTTATTCAAAATGAAGCTGATGCTCAAGTCATGATTGCAGCTTGGGAAGATAGATTAGAAACAACAGTTAAGATGGACCCGAAATCAATTAGTCCAAGTGGTTACTTGATTATTTCCATAGAGATTTCGTCTGCTGTAGAGGATGGCAAAAAGTATAAAATTGAACGATATATTGATGCCTTTGGAAAAGTGGAAGTTGAAACTAGTAAGGCTCATATAAAGAACCTAAAAGAAGTGAATAAAGGGTATGCTAAAGAGTTGATAGCTACTCAAGCAGGCTTGCAAGAAGCTAAATATGATGAGAATAGCCCAGAGATGATTGCGATGAAGAGAAGAGTGAAGGCAATCAATAAATTTAATGGCTTACTTCAGTCTGTGGAGGAATTAAAGATAGGTACCAGCACCTACAGCAACTATAGCAACAGTACAATGTATACCCATCATACGGAATATAGCTTTGAAATTCTTGATTTAGGGAGAGAAAATGATGTTATTCAGTTTGAAGTTACAGAAAATAAAGATGGAGTTCTAGAAAAGAAACTCTATAGTAGTAGCTTATCAGTGACGAGTAACGATGCTGATCTTTCTAATGCATTAAAATCTTTAGGTGATAGTGTAGACAAGAAAGAAAAAGAAGGAATGCATAATTTCTTGAATATATTAAGTGCAACAGCTGATTTCATTCCTGGAGGAAAACCAACAAAAGTGGCTGTAGGAGCTTTCAAAGCGATTCTAAACTCAGTAGATGCTTCTATTGACTGGGATGGTGGAGCTAGTGCTTTAGGAGAAGCGGTTCCAGAAAAATTTATAATAGGAGGTAAAAAAATTCCTTTTAAAGAGTTTACTACTGGTGCAAGTAGATATCTGGCTTCAAGGAAGAAGCATGAGGATAATTTAAGTGAACAAAGTAAAGAAGTTCAAAAAGCGCGCGTGCAACTTACCAGTAAACTTACAGGTAAGGGGGCAATATCGTTAATTCAGGAGAATGTTCCGCGATATGATATTTGGAAAGGAAATGTCCCTACACATACACCTAAAGTACTAAGTATAGATCCAAATAATTATTATGATTACGACGCTTATGTTCGTGAGGAGTATCTAGATCAGTACGGTGTTAAAAAGTATTTAGAATCAGGCATTGCAAATACAAGTATGGACAAGTATATGGAGCTTTTGAGGGAATCAGCAAGTCCAGAAATCAAGGAATATCTAAAAGGGCAGTCTAGTCTGACTATCGAAACAATGAATGAAAAGCAGCTACTTGAACTTGCAAATGCTCTTGACAAGTTGCCAGAGGGTAGAGAAGGGTTTGTGGATAACTACCTAGCGAATAATAAATATCGGGAGGCTTTACAATGAAATTTTCGAAAAAAGCGGTGTTTATTGTCATGTTGGTGGGAGTTCTCTTACTTACTCCTTACCTAGGCTATAAAT
>RBKG01000084.1 GCA_003640335.1 Porphyromonas sp. | reverse complement strand
TCTACACACTTCCGAAGAGAGAAGTATATACCAAAGGGAGGTCCTGATGGTGGTGATGGCGGTAGAGGTGGTCATATCTACATTCGAGCTAATCGCAACTATTGGACCTTGTTGCATTTGCGCTATGATAGGCATATTATTGCTACTCCCGGTATGGGCGGTAGTGGCAAACGTTCTACTGGTGCAGATGGTGAAGATAGAGTGATAGAGGTTCCTGTAGGTACAGTCGTTTACGATGCCGAAACAGGTGAATTTATCATGGATATGAAGGAGGATGGACAAGAAGCCATCTTGCTTCGTGGAGGTAGAGGAGGAAAAGGAAATACACACTTTAAGACTTCTACCAATCAGGCTCCTCGCTATGCTCAGCCGGGAGAACCTGCCGAAGAGCGTACAATCATTCTGCAGCTTAAGATGCTGGCGGACGTGGGATTAGTAGGATTACCTAATGCCGGTAAATCAACTTTACTTTCGGTTCTGACAGCGGCAAAACCTAAGATTGCGAATTATCCGTTTACAACACTTGAACCTAATCTCGGTATGGTGTTGTATCGAGATAACCGCTCTTTTGTTATGGCAGATATACCTGGTATCATTGAAGGAGCATCAGAAGGAAAGGGCTTAGGATTGAGATTCCTAAGACATATTGAACGAAATGCGCTTCTTCTATTCATGATTCCTGCCGATACTGAGCATATTGCCGAAGAGTATAAGCTGCTTTTAGGCGAGCTTGTCAAGTATAATGCAGAACTTGCAGATAAGCGTAAAGTCCTAGCTATCACGAAGTGTGACCTTATTGATGAAGAGTTACAGGAAATGCTCAAGGAGGAATTACCTCAGGATATTCCTGTGATTTTCATTTCCTCAGCTATCAACTACAATATTACGGAGCTAAAGGATTTGCTTTGGAAGGAACTTAATAGAGAAACCAAGCATCAAGTTGAGAGCATCGTCTATAAAGCAATGGATATACAGAGCTTAGAGTGGGATGATGATTTTGAGGTGCCTAGCTATGATGCAGAGGAAGAATACGACTATGAAGAGGTTGAATGGGATGATGACTTCGACATCGAAGCAGATGGCGATGATACTGATATAGAAATAGATTGGAACGAGGAGTAATAGATGCTTACATTCAAATTAGATAAAGTTTGCGATAAGACTGCGGCTAGAGCAGGAGAGATTACAACTGACCATGGGGTAATCAAGACCCCTATTTTTATGCCAGTGGGTACTGTGGGTAGCGTTAAAGCTGTCCATATGCCTGAACTTAAGAATGACATTAAAGCCCAAATTATCCTCGGGAATACATACCATCTCTATTTACGTCCAGGATTGGAAACCTTAGAGATGGCAGGCGGTCTGCATAAGTTTAATAGCTGGGATGGACCTATTCTAACAGATAGTGGAGGGTATCAGGTCTTTAGTCTTTCGGATAGTCGTAAGATAACAGAAGAAGGGGTAACCTTTCGTTCTCATATAGATGGTTCTAAGCATTTGTTTACTCCTGAGAGAGTAATGGATATTGAGCGTACTATTGGGGCTGATATTATCATGGCTTTTGATGAATGTTGTCCCGGTGATGCAGACTTCAAGTATGCAGAGAGGTCTTTGGCTCTTACTGAGCGTTGGCTTGACCGTTGTGTAAAGCGTGTGCGAGAAACAGACCCTAAGTATGGCTATCATCAGAGCTTGTTTCCTATCGTTCAAGGTTGCGTTTATCCTGAATTAAGAAGTAGAGCTGCAGAGCGTGTTGCTGAGATAGGTGCAGAAGGTAATGCTATTGGGGGCCTTGCTGTAGGTGAGCCTACAGAGAAAATGTATGAAATGGTTGAGCTAACTAATAGCATATTACCTAAGGATAAGCCCCGTTACCTAATGGGAGTAGGAACGCCAATAAATCTACTTGAAAATATAGCTAGAGGAGTTGATATGTTTGACTGTATTATGCCTACACGTAATGGGCGTAATGGTCAGCTTTTTACAAGCCGAGGTACAATCAATATCCGTAATGCTAAATGGGCTAGATGCTTTGAGCCTATTGATGTAGAAGGTTATTCTTTTGTTGACAGTCAATATACTTTGGCATACCTGCATCATTTGATTAAGGCAGATGAGATATTAGGTCTTCAAATAGCATCAATACATAATCTAGCCTTCTATTTGCGTCTAGTAACAGAGGCTAGAGAACATATCTTGGCGGGTGATTTCGCCGAATGGAAGACGCGTATGGTTAGACAAATGGATAATCGTCTCTAAGATACTCCTTTCTAAGACGTAATCATGGAAGAGGTAAACATTGGGCAAGAGGAGGAGATACAGCTTGTAGAAGAGTCTACTCCAGCTATAGAGAGTATCCCTAAAAAGAAAGTCTACAGACCTATAATCGGAATTGTAGACAGGTATATCATACGTACCTTCTTAGGAACTTATTTCTTTTCAATATTACTGATTATATCAGTTTCGATTGTATTTGATATAAATGAAAAGATTGATGATTTCTTGAAGCCTGAAGTTTCTCTCTATGAGATTGTATTTCATTATTATCTGAACTTTGTTCCTTATTATGCGAACATGTTCAGTCCGCTCTTTGTCTTCATTTCTGTGATATTCTTCACAAGTAAGCTTGCCGATAATAGTGAAGTTATTGCTATGTTAGCCAGCGGAATGAGCTTTAAGAGATTGCTGCGTCCCTATTTGCTCTCAGCAGCCGTCATTAGCTTACTTTCGTTTATCCTGAATAACTATGTTATTCCTCCAGGAAATAAGACTAGACATGATTTTGAGAATGCATATATCAAGAATAAGCGGACAGAATTTGCTGAAGGCGTACAACTTGAAGTAAAGCCTAATACAATTTTTTCAATTCAGTCTTATACTCGTAGTAGTAAGACTGCATATCAGGTTGCACTAGATTCTTTTCATAAGGAAGACCTCTCTTGTCGTCTGACAGCAGAATCTGCTGTATATGATACCTTAGGTAAGTGGCAATTTATTAACTATAGAGAACGTCGTTTTACCAAGTATAAAGAGATACTTAAGACCGGTGCAACTCTAGATACAGTCTTGGGTGTAGACCCTGAGGATTTTTTGATTACAGCTAAAGATGTAGAGACATTAACTAGCCCTCAGATAAGGTCTTATATTTCCAAACAAAAAATGCGTGGCGTGGGTAATGTCCAACTCTTTGAGATTGAATATCACAAGCGTTTTGCATCAGTTTTTTCCGCATTCATTCTAACCTTTATAGGTGCAGTATTATCGTCTAAAAAGGTCAAGAATGGTATGGGGATTAACATTGCGATTGGTCTAGGATTGAGTTTTGGTTATATATTATTTATGACTATTACGTCAACCTTTGCAATTAATGGACTTTTGCCAGCATGGGTAGCCGCATGGCTTCCAAACCTTATTTTTGTGATAATTGCAATGGCTCTTTGGAGAAAGGCTCCCCAGTAATCTATATTTTGTTACGCTAAGAAAATATGGCAAGTAAAAAGATAAGTGCTCCGAAACAAATACTCATAAAGAACAAGAAAGCTTCTTT
>RBKG01000180.1 GCA_003640335.1 Porphyromonas sp. | reverse complement strand
ACATTCTTAGGATCTTGTTCAAGAGCCTTTAGAACGTAATTTTCACTCTCTGTGTACTTACCTTGGTTGAAAGCTTGCTGAGCTAGGTTCAATGTAAAGTAAGGGTTCTTAGGGAATTTCTGCTGACCCTCTTCTAGCACCTTCTGTAAAGAAACGCTATCTCCCTTTGATTGATATGAAGCAGCTAGCACTTGATAGATATCTTCAGCCTTGATTGGAGAATTCTTAAATTCATTAGCTATAGCGATAGCCTTATCATAGTTCTTCACTTCATGATACATAAGAGCAGAATAATACGCTACGTCATACGCAGTAGTATCTAGCGTCGCGATAGCCTTATCTTCTGCAAACATTGCATGACGACGAAGATTCACATAGCTTTCAAAAGCTTCTGCTGCTGTCTTATAGTCTTGCTTCTGCTGGAAGAATGTACCAGCATTAAGAAGCATAGGAAGGTCTACCTTAAGGATATCCTTTGCCTTCTTAGCATACTTCAGCTTAATCTTACCCTTTTCATTAGGAACATTTTCAAGAGCATAAGTTTGCAAGAAGAAAGGTACTTCTGCAATCAGAGCATTGTACATCTTGTTTTCATCAGCTTTCTGCTGCAATTGAGCCTTAGTCAGTTCGCTGTTGTAATCCTTCTGCTCTACCATACCAGAAACGAACCATGCGTATGGGTCGTTCTTTGTAGCATCATTTTGGCGAGCTTCTGCAGCTTGCTTACGAGCTTCTGCAGTATTACTATCAATTAGCTTCTCAGCAGACTTAACCTTATCTACCTGAGCGAATGCTCCTGTAGACATTAGTCCAAGAGCAGCTGCAATTACTAATTTCTTCATATTGTTTATTTGAGTTGAAGTTGTTATTCTAATTATTATTTATCAAAAAGGTCCAATGGTGGAGTGTCTTGACTATCGTCGCCTAGCTCTGCTGATTGGTCTAGCTGAACATCATCTTGAGTAGCCTCTACTGGAGTACCCTCTTCTGTCGTCAATGCTTCTTCCTCGATTTCATCTTCGGCGAGTACACGACATACGCTTGCAATCTCGTCACCTCTCTTCTCTAAGTTGATGAGGCGGACACCTTGAGTAGCACGACCTTGAGTACTAATATCGCGGGCGTGCATACGTATAGTTACACCACTCTTATTGATAATCATAAGGTCATGCTCATCGGTTACACTACGGATAGCCACCAAATAACCAGTCTTATCTGTAATCTTTAGAGTGAGTACACCCTTAGCCCCACGGTTTGTTAGACGATAGTCTTCAATAGGGCTACGCTTACCATATCCCTTTTCGCTGACTACAAGAATGCTATCATTCTGAACATCGGAAGAAGCAATCATACCTACCACTTCGTCTTGTCCATCTTCATCGAGTGTCATACCACGAACCCCCATAGCCGAGCGACCTGCAGCACGCACAGTCGATTCACTAAATCTAACAGCACGACCATTTCTATTAGCAAGGATAATCTCACTATTGCCCGTTGTCAATGCTACGCTAACAAGCTTATCATCGTCACGAAGGTCAATAGCAATAATACCATTAGCACGAGGACGAGAATACTGCTCAAGAAGCGTCTTCTTCACTACTCCTCGTTTTGTCGCAAAGAGTAGATAGTGACTATTAACAAACTCTTCATCCTTAGTCAGATTCTTAACTCGGATAAAGGCATTAACCTTATCTCCCGGCTCGATATTAAGAAGGTTCTGTATAGCACGTCCCTTGGTATTCTTAGCACCCTCAGGGATTTCATATACACGCATCCAATAGCATCGACCATTCTGAGTAAAGAACATCATAGTAGCGTGCATTGAAGCTGAGTAAATGTACTCAATGAAGTCTTCATCACGTGTATCGCTACCCTTACTACCTACACCGCCTCTTGTTTGGCTACGGAATTCACTAAGCGGAGTACGCTTAATATATCCATGATGAGAGATTGTAATAATCATCTCATCATCAGCGTAGAAGTCTTCCGGATTAAACTCTTCGCTTGCGTAAACTATTTCGCTACGACGGTCATCGCCATACTTTTCACGCACTTCGATAAGCTCCTCTCTGACAACTTCCATACGCTTATCACGGCTGGCTACAAGAGCTTCTAGATACTCTATGCGCGCCTTAAGCTCATCATACTCAGCATGTAGTTCTTGTCTATTAAGACCTTGGAGCGCACGAAGACGAAGGTCTACGATTTCACGCGCCTGCTCTATAGAGAAGCCAAAACGAGCCATGAGTCGCTCCATGGACTCCTTAGTATCGTAAGAGCTACGGATAATCTGTATTACTTCATCGATATTATCAACGGCGGTAATCAAGCCCTCCACGATATGCATACGTTCCTTTGCCTTGCGCAGTTCGAAGATACAACGGCGAAGAACGACATCCAAGCGATGGTCAATAAATTCCTTAATCAGGTCTCTCAAGTTTAATAGCTGAGGACGACCCTTAACAAGAGCAATACTATTGACGCTGAACGAACTTTGAAGCTCTGTTAGCTTGTATAGTTTATTCAGTACCACTGAGGCATTTGCATCTTTCTTAATATCAATCTGAATGCAAATACCCTTTCGGTTTGAAAGGTCTGTAATGTCGGCAATACCTTCAATACGCTTCTCATTAACAAGCGTAGATATATGCTTAACAAGCTCTGCCTTATTAACTTGATAAGGTATTTCAGTAACGACAATGCGTTCTCTTGAGCCATGCTGTTCAATCTCTGCACGAGAACGAATTACCACACGACCACGCCCCGTCATATAAGCCTCACGCACTCCAGCGTGCCCATAGATAATACCACCTGTAGGGAAGTCAGGAGCCTTGATATACTTCATCAGACCCTCTACATCAAGCTCTTCGTGACTATCAATATATGCTACACAACCATCAATACATTCACTCAAATTATGAGGAGGCATATTGGTAGCCATACCTACAGCAATACCAGCGGCACCATTTACCAATAGATTTGGAAAACGCGTTGGCAATACAACTGGTTCTTGGCGAGTATCGTCGAAGTTATTTTGAAAATCAACCGTTTCCATCTTAATATCACGAAGCATTTCCTCCGCAATAGGACTCAATCGACTTTCTGTATAACGCATCGCTGCAGGCGAATCACCATCTATAGAACCGAAGTTACCTTGCCCCTGAACTAATGGATAGCGTAAGCTCCATGGTTGTGCTAGACGCACCAATGTACCATACACTGAACTATCGCCATGAGGGTGATATTTACCTAAAATCTCCCCTACAGCATTTGCACACTTACGAAATGGTTTATCATAAGTGTTACCTGTCTCATTCATAGCAAACAAAACACGGCGATGCACAGGCTTAAAGCCATCACGCACATCGGGTAATGCACGAGAAACAATCACCGACATCGAGTAATCGATGTAGGCCTTCTTCATGGCATTCTCAATGTTTAAGTCTACTATTCTATCTTCTGCATCAATCATTCTATTAGCAATAATGATATATTTCTTTTGTAAAGATACTATTTTTTAATGATAGAGCCTACAATCTGCACCATATCTTCA
>RBKG01000086.1 GCA_003640335.1 Porphyromonas sp. | reverse complement strand
TACTATAATTAAGTCATTTTGAAGGAAAAGAGCTCAAAACAATGCCTGCTATTGAGAGGCTAGTGGAGGCATAGAAAATAAAATGGGCTGTGTCAGATAAACTTTGACACAGCCCATTACTCTTTCACGATTAAGAAATACTTAGCTTATTTCTTGCGACGTGCATTGATTACGTGGCGCACTTCTTCAAGTGTTTCCACTCTTTTTAGGCGAGTTGACTCTTCTTCAACGAAGAACTCTTCTGTTTCTTCTGGGCGAATGTAAGCAAGAGCTTCTCCCTTACGAACAGTAGCACCCTGAGCAAGTACTTCTGTTAGACGACCAGTGAAGTTGCTGATAACTGGTTCGATGTAGCCTGCAGAAGTCTGAATGTAGCAAAGAGGTTCGTTTGTCTTAACCTTAGTGCCTACTGCAGGTGCCGTAGAGAAGTCAGTAGGGTCAACCTCCCAGATGAGGCTACCTGTTGCAGCTGCTACGATAGGTTCTGTGCCCTGACGCTTAATCTTGAGAGCATCAGCTTCGTTGTAACCTTGCTTAACAAGAGCTGCAGTACGAGCCTTATCAACTTCTTCAAGGAAGCGTTGCTTAGCTACGCCACTCTTATAGAGTCTGTATTGAGCATCGTGCATAGCAAGTTCGAAGAGTTCTTCATCGTCTTGACCATAATCCCAACCATTTTCATCCATTTCTTTGCGATATTCGTCAAGCGCATCAGGATAGTTGAGTTGTGGGTCTTCAGTAGTGAACTCGTGACCTTGTGCCTTAGCTAGTTCGATAATTTCAGGAGCAAGCTGACCAGGAAGGCGACCGCTCTTACCTAGAATCATACCCCAAGTGTTCTTGTCGATAGCCAACCAGCGTTCCTTACCTGTAACGAGGTTATATACGTTCATGAGTGAAACGTTCTTGACATACTGGCTGAAAGGCGTTACAAGTGGTGGATAACCTAGGCGAGGCCATACATATTCCACTTCGTTGAAGAGCTTAACAAGGAGGTCATCGATGCTAAGTTCGGCTTCACCCTTTGCGCGTAGGTGCATGTTGATACCAGCATGTACACCCTTAAGGTCAGCCATCATAGAACCCATCATACCGCCAGGAAGACCGCAACCAACAAGTAGAGAAGTCATCAAGTGGTTGCTCTTCTCGATGAAGAGACCGAGGAAGTCATCAATGAATTCTTGTGTAAGTGAACGTGCACGCATGTATGCGTCCATGTTAATTTCAGGAACCTTAAAGCCTGCATCGTGTAGCATCTCTCTGATGGTAATCACGTCTGGGTGAATCTTACCCCAAGAAAGTGGTTCCATAGCAACGTCGATGATGTCTGCACCTGCACGACATACTTCAAGCATAGAAGCTACAGAAAAACCAGGTCCAGAGTGACCGTGATATTCGATAACGATATTAGGGTGCTTGTCCTTAATAGTCTTCACAAGGCGACCAAGGAATGCAGGACGACCAACACCAGCCATGTCCTTAAGACAGATTTCAGGAGCACCAGCAGCGATGAACTGCTCTGCAAGGTCTGCATAGTACTCAACAGTGTGAACAGGTGAGTGTGTGATACAGAGCGTAGCCTGAGGAATCATGCCTGCTTCAAGGGCATACTTAATAGAAGGGATAACGTTTCTTGGGTCGTTGAGGCCGTCGAAGATACGAGTGATGTCTACACCCTGAGCCTTCTTAACCTTGTACATGAGCTTACGCACATCTGCTGGTACTGGATACATACGCAATCCATTTAATCCACGGTCAAGCATGTGCGTTTGGATACCTGCAGCGTTGAAGAACTTAGTGAAGCCTCTTACAGCCTTATTAGGATTTTCTCCATACATAAGGTTTACCTGTTCGAAAGCACCTCCATTAGTTTCTACACGAGAGAAGCATCCCATCTCCACGATAACGGGAGCAATACGTTCTAGTTGGTCTAAACGTGGTTGGTACTTACCACTAGACTGCCACATGTCACGATAGACAAGGCTAAATTTAATTTCTCTTTGTGCCATACAATGATGTAATTATATGATTCTATTTAGTTACAATTCGTATTTATATTTTGCAGGACGTGTACCCATTGTAGAGCAGTAAGTGCAGCCGTCTCTGTGCGCAATCGGCTTGCTCCGAGTGTGCTAGGCTGTACACCTGCTTGCTCTGCCTGCATAATTTCTTCCGAGGAGAAATCTCCTTCTGGTCCGATGAATAGGTTTATGGAACTATTCATATTCGTAAGAGCGTGTTGGGGGAGTTGTTTCTTCTTAAAGGTTGAATGCTCATCGTCCTCTTTGCAGTGAAACAACAGACTAACGCCATCAGCGCTCTGTTTGAGTGCATCCTTAAATGGTACGTCTACTTCAAGGAGGGGTAGTAGAGCCTTCTGCGATTGCTTCATTGCAGAAAGCATAATCTTCTGAAGTCGTTCCGCTTTAATATGTTTCCGTTCGCTATGAGCGCACTTAATAAGTGTAATCTTATCTACTCCAATCTCAATGGCCTTCTCAATGAGCCATTCCATTCGTTCAATGGATTTAGTTGGAGCGATATAAAGATTGATTGTTCCTTGCCAATACTTATTCCACGGAAGCTCTTCATCGAGTATTACCCCACAATGCTTTTTGCTTACCTCTGAGATATGTGCCTTCCACACTTGACCCTGCCCGTTAGTTACCATAATAGGTTCTCCTTCGCTAAGTCGGAGGACACGCAGGGCATGTCCAGCCTCTTCTTCGGGGAGGACATTTGTCTGCTCTATTTCTGGAGCATAAAAAAGTGGTAAATCGAGCATTGTCATACTAAGTATTGTCGCCTATTCGTGGTCAAAGATAAATGTTTATTGCGATATAGGTACTATCTTTACAGAAAAAAATAAGGAATTAACAATCAATATACCCTGTAGAAAGTGAGAATAGATATTATAACCGTTGTTCCCGAGATATTAGAGGGTCCATTGTCTGCGTCTATACTAGGGCGTGTTCAGAAAAATGGTCTTCTAGAACTTCATATTCATAACCTTAGAGATTACTCTACCAATAAATGGAAACGGGTAGATGATTATCCCTTCGGAGGTGAGGCTGGCATGATTTTGCAGGTTGAGCCTATTGAGAGGGCGATAAACGAACTTAAATCTCAGCGTCATTATGATGAAGTTATTTTTACTTCGCCCGATGGAGAGACTTTCAATCAAGGTATTGCCAATGAAATGAGTCTACTAGGTAATATCATTATTCTGTGCGGACATTACAAGGGCATTGATTATCGTGTGCGTGAGCATCTGATAACACGAGAAATATCGATAGGTGATTATGTGCTTACTGGGGGAGAGTTGGCCGCCGCGGTGATGACGGATGCCATCGCTCGTTTGATACCGGGAGCTATTGGTGATGCCGAGAGTGCCCTTAGCGATACATTCCAAGATAATTTATTAGCTCCTCCTATATATACAAGGCCTGCTGATTATAATGGTTGGAAGGTTCCTGATGTCTTGCTGAGCGGACATGCAGCCAAAATCGAAGCATGGAAGATGGAGCAGGCCTTAGAGCGCACTAAACGTTTACGTCCCGATTTG